>JAWOER010000089.1:0-3126 GCA_046482655.1 Candidatus Delongbacteria bacterium
ATCTTAAGATGATAACAGAAAAGAACCAGAGTATGGAGAAACTGAAAAGCAGATGCCCTTTTCTATATAGATATACCGCTGCTGATAACAATAAAATGATCACTGCGATGCCGGACAGTACTTCGGGGCTAAAAAAAGACTGCGGCATCCGTATGTGATGATCTATATTCTGAAATACAGGAAATATCAAAAGAGCGATATATTTGGGTATGACCACGGTCTGCGATAAGAAATATTCGTATCTTGTAGTGTCTGAAAGGACCTCCCTGGGGAGCAGGTCAAATAAAAGGCCGGGTATTGTTATAAGCGCCAGAAGGACACTTATTGTAAACACAATATATTTGTTGATACGGCCTTTATTCCTTATAAAATACAGCTCGATGAGTATAATTACAAAAGGTATGCAATAGGCAGCCTGTTTTGTTAGAACAGCGAGCAGAGAAAAAATAATAAAACCCGCTGATTTAAGGTATTTTGCTCCGTTATTTTTCTCTTTACGGAAACTGATATAAAATATTAGAGCTCCAAAGAAAAAGACCGCCGATAAGGATTCCATACGCTGAACAATATATGTAACAGATTCTGTCTGTACCGGATGAACTGCGAATATGAGTGCACAAAACAACTGTATGATCCTCTTGTTCCCTTTAGAATATTTAGCGGAAACTGTATCTGAATTTAAGATGAGCCCCGCAAACAGGAACACAAGCAGTGATGCAGAAATGTGAATTATCAGGTTAAATATATGATAGCCCGTAACATCAAGCCCGCCGATATGATAATTGAGTGCCAGAGTAAAGATCGCCGGGGTCCTGTTGTTAAAATCAAACCAGAGATCAATGCTTTTAAAGCTGTCGAGATCCCTGATATGGCGGGACTGATGGATATGGTGAAAATCGTCATACTGAAATGAATTATTTAATGAATTAGAGTATGAAAGTATGACTGCAGAAATTATAAGTAATACTGAAATGATCACAAAATTTTGATCCGAAAGCACTTTGTATTTCTTTTCTTTTTTTATCATGAGTGAATTATAAACTATTTTATCATTAAAATAAACAAAAAAAGGACGGCCGGAGCCGCCCTTTACTGTTTGGAGAAAAATAATTTAGAATTTTGTTTCTGATTTCATTTTATAGCTTTTATAGCGCCATTTAGCATTTTCTTCGGCAACATCAAATAGTATTTTAGCCTCTTCGGGAAAAGTCTTTACCAGCGAAGTATATCTGACCTCTCCTTTCAAAAACTCCTGGAATTTATCCCACTGCGGTTCTTTTGAATCCAGTGTAAAAGGATTTTTTCCCTCTTCTTCCAGTGACGGATTGTATCTGTACAAATGCCAGTAGCCTGATTCTACAGCAAGTTTTTCTTCCTTTTGGCTTTTACCCATTCCGGACCTTAATCCGTGGTTGATACAAGGAGCGTATGCTATTATCAGCGAGGGTCCCGGATAGGCTTCAGCTTCTTTGATCGCCTTAAAATATTGTGCCTGACTTGCACCCATTGCGACCTGAGCTACATATACATAACCGTAAGTCATTGCCATCATGCCGAGATCTTTTTTTCTTATCTTTTTGCCCGAAGCTGCGAATTTCGCCACTGCTCCGACAGGCGTTGCTTTTGAAGACTGTCCGCCGGTGTTTGAATATACTTCGGTGTCCATGACGAGAACATTCACATCGTCACCTGATGCGAGAACATGATCAAGACCGCCGTAACCGATATCATAAGCCCAGCCGTCGCCTCCGAAGATCCATACGGATTTTTTTACAAGGTACTGGTCAAGATCTTTTATCTCATCAATTATTTTGCCGGAGTCATTCACTATCGCCTTTCTGACCTTTTCTGATGCTGTTTTTGAACCTTCCGCATCGTCCTTTGACTCTATCCAAGACAAAAATGCCTCTTTTGTTTCGGCACTTAAGGACCCGCTGTCTATTGCATCCTTCATCCGTAATACCAGTCTGTTCCTAAGCTTATTTACTCCGAGAGTCATTCCAAAGCCGTACTCCGCATTATCTTCAAAAAGCGAATTTGCCCAGGCGGGACCTTTTCCCTGCGGGTTTGCACAGTAAGGAGTTGACGGTGCCGATCCGCCATAGATAGATGAACAACCTGTTGCATTGGCTATCATCATCCTGTCCCCAAAAAGCTGAGTTATAGCTTTTATATATGGTGTTTCACCACATCCTGCACATGCTCCGGAAAATTCGAAAAGAGGTTTTGCGAACTGAGAAGATTTTACATTAGCGAATTTATCTACGAGTTTATCTTTATAGGTCACATTCTCTGCTATCGCATCCCACCTTTTGACCTCGTCTTTCTGGCTTTCAAAAGGCTTCATCACAAGTGCTTTACCTTTTGGAGCGGGGCAAACATCGGCACAGTTTCCGCATCCTGTACAGTCCATAACGCTGACCTGGATCCTAAATTTGTGATCCTGAAGATCTTTTCCGATCGGTTTTATGGTCTTTGTTCCCTCCGGCAATTGCTTTTCTTCTTCTTCATTAATCAAAAAGGGTCTGATCACTGCATGAGGACAAACATAAGCACACTGATTACACTGAATACAGTTTTCGCTTATCCATTCGGGAACATTAACTGCAACGCCCCTTTTTTCGTACTGAGTGGTTCCGGCAGGAAATGTTCCGTCCTCTTTGCCCAAAAAAGCGCTTACCGGCAGATCGTCTCCTTTCTGTGCGTTCATTACATCGCAGACATTCTTAATAAAATCAGGCCTTTCGCCTTTATCCAGGCTAAAACCGCTGCTCTGTATGTTCTTCCACTCTTCGGGAACTTCTATTTTGACGATCTTCTGTCCGCCCATATCGACCGCCTCATTGTTCATTTTGACGATATCTTCACCTTTCTTTCCAAAGTTCTTCTGAACATGCTTTTTCATATATTCAAGCGCCTTATCATACGGTATCACTTCCGATATTTTGAAGAATGATGACTGCATAACCGTGTTTATTCTGTTGCCGAGCCCGATCTTTTCGGCTATTTCCGTTGCGTTAATAATATAGAAATTGATCTCATTTTCGGCGAGATACTTTTTCATGCTGTCGGGAATTCTTTTTTTGGTCTCTTCAGCATCCCAGATCGAATTGAGAAGGAACGCTC
>JAWOER010000139.1:0-3136 GCA_046482655.1 Candidatus Delongbacteria bacterium
TCGACAAAACCTTCACTTTCTGTTTCTGCTTCATACTTTATCAGAGCAATAAATTCTACAATAAAATTTATATCATCGATCTTTTCTGTAAGAACGCGGTTGTAGTAGTATTTTGCTTCCTGCGATGTGTTACTCGATTTTAAGAATTTTAAGGCTTTTCTGAGCAGCCTGTCCTTAATTTTTAAGGACAGCCGGTGGGTAAATTCAGGTTTGATGTTCTTGGTAATATAATCTTCCCATGAGATACTGAATTTGCATTTATCCTTCCTTTTGTCGAATTTTTGAAAAATAAAACTTATAGAGAAACCGCTGTTTTGGGAAAGATAGATATCCTCATAAGGGAATTTGAGATAAAATTCTCTCTCGAGCAGCGATTTGGAACCGTAGAAAATCAGCTCGTCCTCATCCTGGATCAGTATTCCGGTTTTGGGCAGGAGTGTGTTGCTTTCAAAATATATTACGGAATTAATTAATTCACCATATATTATTCTGCTCGAGCGTAAAAGAGAATTTACATATTCCTCATCGCCGTTGAGCTTAATATAATTGCGGATCTCAGATTTTTTAGACAACCTAACCTCTCTGTTTTTTTGTATTCTGTTCTTTATCTTTATTTTCCGGATCATTATTTGGACATTTATCACAGTTGTGGCCGTTACTGTTTCCATTATTGTTGCCGTTGCCGTTACTGTTTCTCGTGTCCTTTATTATTTTATAATTTTTTTTAAGCCTCCGGATCAGGTCATCTTTTGGAATGATCATCGTTTCGCCGTCCTTGAGCTCCAGAGTTACAGTCTGATCAAATATATCTATAAGAGAAACCACTGCTTTTCCCCTGTCTGTCATGATCTCTGAACCGGTATCGGGAATACCGGCTTTTTGCCTAAGATAAAAATCATGCTCATACTTAAGACAGCACTGCAGTTTTCCGCAGGCACCGGAAAATTTTTCCGGCTTAACGAAAAGGTTCTGGTCTCTCGCCATTGAGACATTGATCGAGACGAAGTTTGTGAGAAACTGTGAGCAGCATAATTCTCTTCCGCATATGCCTATTCCGCCTATTTTTTGAGCTTCATCTCTTACTCCGATCTGCCTTAGTTCTATTCTCGTTTTGTACTCCGAGGCAAATATTTTTACCAGTTCCCTAAAATCGACACGACCGTCAGCTGTAAAATAAAAAACAAGTTTTTTACGGTCAAATTTATATTCAATGTCTATAAATTTCATTTCCAGTCCAAGATTCCGGGCCTGTTTTCTGGCGTTTATCAGTATGTTATCTTCGATCTTCCTGTTCTCAGAAAGTCTTCTCAGATCGATCTGATTGCTTTTTCGTATAATATTACCGGCTATATCTATATTTTCTCTTTTGAGCTCTTTTACGGTTATTGCACTTACTATTCCCATATCCTCGCCACCTTCATATTCTACTATGATATGCTCACCGACCTTTAAAGGAATTGCCTTCGGATTCAGAAAATAATGTTTTCTGACCCCTTTAAAATTTGTTTCGAACAAAAACTCTTTTCTGTCGTCAGTTGACAGTTCTGAAGTGTCGGTGGTGGAAGATATTATATCGTTAATTATCGTTTTGTCTTCTGTTTTTTCCACTTTTTGAGTTCCTCTCTGTAGTTTAGGTATAAGTTGATCATAAGAAGTCTGGGATTGATATTTCTTTTGTAAAGTGTGTAAAAGTTGCTAAAATCATTCACGATCGTTTCTTTATATTCCACAGATTTTTTTAGATCTTCTCCGAACGGTTCTTTAATAAGCCGTCCGACAGTTTTTTTTAAGACATAGTCAACATCTGCATCTGACATCATCTTGAATTGATCGAGCAGAGAATCCGACAAGGAAACAGTTTGGGGGGGCAGAGTGTTATTGAGTATATCAAACATCGAATTGGAAGCATCGATCAGGTCACTTCCTTTTTCAGATATCAGTTTTGACAGATTATCTATGCTCCCGTAAGAATCTTTTGCCAGCTGTTCTGATTTATTTGTTAGAATGTCGGGATAATATTTTTTTATAAATTCCTTTATATCTTTCTGATTTAGCAAAGGAAAATCTAAATTCAAACATCGTGACCTAATCGTATCGAACAAAAAAGAGGTATTTTGTGATATAAGAATAAAAGACATGTTCTTTGGAGGTTCTTCGAGTATTTTCAATAGCGAATTCTGAGCCTCTTTGTTCATTAGTTCAGCCATAGTTAAGATCACGAATTTGCGTGAATTATGAATAGAATTATATCTTGCAAAGAATTTGATCTCATTTATTTGAGGCAATGTTATAAATCGCCCGGTCTTAAAGTCGAACTTATAATAGCCTTTAAGCTCTGCTTTTTTTTTCAGTGCATTTCTTATTTGCGAGTTTTTTTCCCTTATCGCCTTTTCTGTATCAGAAGACTTAAAGACTGATGGAAAAATATAGATAAGATCGTCAGATGTAAAAGAACCGAGTTCTCTGCATGACCTGCACCTTCCGCAGTAGGGAGAAGTACCTTTACCCGTCTGACAGTTAAGTATCTTAACGAGTTCAATTGCCACAGCCTCTTTACCGACTCCTGAAGGACCGGAGAACAGATATGCGTGGTGAAGCTTGTTGTTCAATATTGCTGCGGACAGGTTTTCTGTGACTGCATTCTGACCGACTATGTCCTTAAAAAGATCCACTGCTTTTACTTTCCTGCAATTGTTTGACTTTTAAACTACGCGCGTTTAATATATCAATTTATTACCGATATGTAAAGTAAATAATGACTTAAATAGAGGTCTTATTTATTTGATTATCCCGTAGATTTTATTATCTTTATCGTAGATGTCAAACATAGTTAAACAATTCTATTAAGGAAGGAATTATGGAAAAAATATCTTATATCAGCTTAATGAGCAACAAAGTTAAAACGCACGGCGGGATAAATCTTGCACAGGGACTTCCGGGTTTTGAACCGCCTGAAGAACTTATTGACATACTCAACTGGATATCTTCAGATAATATCCACCAGTATGCACCTTCCAACGGAAATATAAAACTCGTAGGTCTTATGAAAGAAAAGTATCCTCCCTACACTGAAGAAAATATAATGGTAACGAACGGCGCGACCGAGGCTATCTCACTTATTTTCACTTATCTGAAC
>JAWOER010000037.1:0-31518 GCA_046482655.1 Candidatus Delongbacteria bacterium
CTTGGATTTTCTAACCTCCTGTATCCTTGCCGATTTACCCTTCCTTTTTCTGAAATAGTATATTTTGGCCTGTCTGACCTTACCTTCCTTAAGTCGGACTATTTTGCTGATGTAGGGTGAATTGACAGGAAAAATTCTTTCGACACCAACTCCGTTGGATATCTTCCTGATAGTAAATGTTTTGCCCACGCCTGAACCTTTGAGCTTAATTACGACCCCGGCAAAGACCTGTATTCTTTCTTTGTTGCCTTCAGCGATCCTCTGGTGTACTTCAAGAGTGTCACCGGCATGAAAGTCGGGTGTATCCTCTTTGATCTGATCGCTGTGCATTAAATTCAGCTTATCCATTTGTTACCTCGCTATTTTAATTTATTTATCTTTTTGATTAGGTCCGGTCTGATCCTGCGGGTTTTTTCGACAGAACTATCACTGCGCCATTCGTCTATGGCCTTGTGATTTCCCGAAACAAGAACATCGGGAACAGATCTGTTTTCAAAAACAGGCGGTCTGGTAAAATAATCACAGTCAAGCAGCCCGTTCTCAAAAGAATCTGAATTTGCCGATTCTATATCTGAGATCACTCCCGGAATTAATCTGCAAACGGAATCAGTTATAATTGCGGCCGGTAATTCTCCTCCGGTAAGTATATAATCTCCCACCGATATCATACTGTCAACAAAATCATGTATTCGTGCGTCTATTCCTTTGTAATGGCCGCAGACGATCACAATATGCTTTTTTTCCGCAAGACATCTTGCCTTTTTCTGAGAATACACATCTCCGGCGGGTGTAGGCATTATGACGATAGAATCCCTGCTGCAAATTTCCCTGAGAGCCAATACAAAAGGTTCGACCTTCATTATCATTCCCGGACCTCCTCCGTAGGGTGCATCGTCAACAGTTCTGTGCTTGTCAAAAGTCCAGTTCCTGAGATCGTGAACATTAATGTCCAGCAAACCCTTTTCGGCCCCTATCTTGAGGATAGAATTTTTTAAAAATCCCTCAAGAAGTTCGGGTAAAGCAGTGATAATATCAATTTTCATCAGGCAGCATTCCGTCAATTAGTAACGATCTTATCCGTTTGTTCTCTATGTCAATTTCCTTAATAAAATGCGATATCGCAGGTATAAGGACATCTTTTCCTCTGTAATCTACTACATAGATATCATTTGAAGACATTTCAATTACATCTTTTATTTTGCCGATAAGATCATTGTTCTGATCGAATACCTCACAGTCTAAGAGGTCTTCTATGTAATAGTAGTCCCGGGGCAGTTCATATCTTTCATTTTTGCCGACAGTAATGCGGTAACCTGTCAGATCTTTTGCCTTTTCTTCAGAATTTATGCCTTTTAACTTTACTATTATCTTATTCTCAGAAAGATCGATCTTTTCGACCTCAAGGTTTAAAGGAGTTCTTTTTTCTTTTGTAAGAAAAAGATTTTTCATCTTCCTGAACCTTTCGGGAAAAGATGTAAGTGGAACTATTGTCAATGAGCCTTTGATCCCGACTGTTTTTCCGATCTTACCCACAAAGATATAATCATCAGGATCTATCATAACTTATTCTGCTGATTTCTGTTCTGCGTCTGATTCATCTTTTTTTTCTTTATCAGCATTTTCGGTCTCTTTAGTCGCTTTCTTTTCTTCCTCGGCTTTCTTTTTTGCTTCATCTGCAGCTTTCTTTTCGGCCTCTATTTTAGCTTTTGCTTTTTTCGAAAGAGTTTTCTTTTCAGTTTTCTTATTTGCTCTTTTCTCTTTCATCAGAAGCCAGTTCTTGTATGCCTCTTCTACTTCTTCATCAGAATATTTTCTTACTGGTTCACCATTATCATCCGTTACAGCGATGAACTTAGCGATCTTTTTTCCGTTCCTGCCTTCTTTTTCAACCTTTTTTCTTTTGATCCTTCTCATCATGTCGTATCTGAGCATGATACCCTCTTCGCTAAAAAGATTTTTAACTGTCGGTGAAGGCTGTGCGCCCAGTAAAAGCCATTTGATCGCTTTCTCAGGATCTATCTGGAGTCTCTTTGCCTGTCCATCAGCTACCGGGTCGTACAGGCCTATTTTTTCGATATAGTCCCCGTCCCTTCTCTTTCTGGAATCGATAGCTATAATCCTGTAGAAAGGTCTTTTTTTCTTTCCCATTCTGGTCATTCTCAGTTTTACCATTTTTCCTCCGGTTTTTTATTTTTATGTAATTTAAAATGAACCTGGCGGGAACCAGTCCGGCAGATCCATTACACAATTCATCTCATATTTTTTAACTGATTATTTCCAAACATTCCTTTTGAAAGTTTGTCGAAACCGATCTTGCGCATTTTTCTCATCATCAAATTCATCTGATCGAACTGTTTTATAAGCTGATTAATTTCCTGTACACTTCTGCCCGATCCTTTTGCTATCCTTAATTTTCTGGAACCGTTGAGAACTCTCGGTTTGTTTCTTTCTCTTCTGGTCATTGAATTAATGATCGCCTCTATCTTGATAAAAGCTTTTTCGTCAATATCAACAGCGTTCAGTTTATTACCTATACCGGGCATTAGCTTTAACATTGATTTGATCGAACCCATCTTTTTGATCTGTTTTACCTGAGACAAAAAATCTTCAAAAGTAAAGTCTTCTTTTTCCAGTTTTTTTGCCAGTCTTTCCGCCTCATTCTGATCGATCTTGTCCTGAGCGTTTTCCACAAGTGTAAGGATATCACCCATACCCAATATTCTTTGGGCAAGCCTGTCCGGATGGAACATTTCTATCTCATCAAGTTTTTCGCCGGTACCCACGAATTTGATGGGCTTTCCTGTCACTTCTCTTATAGAAAGAGCCGCTCCGCCCCTTGAATCACCGTCCATCTTTGTCAGGATGACACCGGAAAAATCTAACTGCTCATTAAATTCCGCCGCTGTCGTTACCGCATCCTGGCCGATCATACTGTCGGCTACGAACAAGATCTCGTCCGGAGAAACCGAGTTTTTAATCTCTGTAAGTTCACTCATCATTGTTTCGTCAATATGAAGTCGTCCCGCAGTATCGAGTATAATAATATCTGCATCGTTCTCTGCCGCAAAATCGACTGAATGAGAACAAATTGCAGTAACATTCTTTGAATCTTCTGAATATACAGGAACATTCAGCTGCTTTCCGAGAGTTTTTAACTGATCAATTGCAGCCGGTCTGTAAATGTCTGCTGCGACCATTAGGGGCTTTTTCTTGTATCTTTTTCTAAAGAAATTGGCCAGTTTGGCGGTATGAGTTGTTTTACCGGAGCCCTGAAGACCGCACATCATAATAATTACCGGTCCTTTTTTGTCCAGTAATACTTCACTGGTATCTCCTCCAAGCACATTCACAAGTTCTTCGTGAATGAATTTGATTATCTGTTGTCCCGGAGTGATCTTTTCATAGACCTTTTCGCCTATAGCTCTATCTTTGACCCTTTTGATGAATTTTTTTACTACAATATAGTTAACATCCGCTTCAAGAAGTGCAACTCTGACCTCGCGCAAAGAAGCCTTGATATTTTCTTCCGAAATACGGTGCTGGCCTTTTAGTTTTTTGAATATGGAGTCGAGCTTTCCGCTCAGTTCTTCGAACATGATTTTTTTGAACCCGTTTTATTAATACCTTACTTCTAAGGAAATGCGAATATAATGAAAAGACTGTAAAATCGCAAGTGAATTAATCCGCTTAATCTAATCAAAAATCGGTAAGCATGCGATCTGTGAGAGGAATAATAACTCTGTTTTGATCCAGCTTTTTTCTACTTGTCCAAAATGAAAATACTTGATTAATTGACGGAAATTGATCAAAAGCAGCCAATTATATCAAGAAACCTTATAAAGGAAGTTTCTAAAATGAACCGCTGGTATTATTTTGATAACGGGATCAGAAACGATGTAGGGGAATTATGGGAGAACTATCGTCTCATAGTGATTCACGAATTATGTTTATCGTCCTAAATTTAAACCCAATGCGGCCGAATTCAAAGTAAAATGTTTGTTTCATGATTTGTTTTTTTATATGAATATACGGAGTAGAAGTGGAGAAATCATTTTGAATTGCACGAAAATTTGTTTATATTGCTCTCAGTTGAATAAGAGAATAAGGTGATACACTATGACAACAAAAGAGCTTTACAAGATAGAAATACTCAAAGAATTGAGCCTTCTACCTGAAGAAAGTCTGAAAAATGTGAAACTATATATCGAATTTATACTTAACAAAGAGCATAATAGAAAAGCAAGCCCTATAAATCTGAAAGGAATTTGGAAAGGTTCAGGCTTCGAAAAAATTTCTGATTTGCATAATGAAGTTAGTAAATTGAGAAAAAATTTATCAGCAGGCATTTTAAAGAAAGGGAATTTATAGGATGCAATATCTGCTTGATACCGTTGCAGTAATTCGGCATTTTACCGGCAATAAAAATATTGGGAAGGCAGCTAAAGAAATATTGAGCAGAACAAATGATGTTCAGTTTTATATTTCAACGATCAGCTTAATGGAAATTCTTTATTTGGCTGAAAAGAGCAGAATTCAGATCGATCTGAAAGACACTCTCAAAAGAATAAGAAGCTCATCCTTGTATTTCATTGTGGATTTGACTCCTCAAATAATAGAATCGGCGATAGATCTTGATTTTTATGAACTTCACGACAGGATGATCCTTGCTACTGCAAAATGGCTTGAAATCCCTATACTATCAAGCGACAAGAAATTTGAAGAAATAAAATCCATTACCTGCATCTGGGATTGATTAATTGTTTGAAATAAAGTTAACTTAAATGATATGAGGTGTTTTATGAAAAAGAATCCCCTGCTCGCAAAAGAAAAATTTGCCCCCTACAACAAGATCAAACCGGAACATTTTCTGCCCGCTACCAAAGAAATAATAAAAGAGGCAAGAGAAAGGACAAAAAAACTCATCTCCTTAAAATCAAAAAGAACTTTTAAAAATACGATGATCCCTTCAATGGAGATCTCGGAAGATATCAGTCAGGTGATAGGCCCCATGGGTCAACTATACTCTGTCATGTCAAACGACAGAATAATCGAAGAGTATCAAAAATGCATGCAGCTTCTTACAGAATTTTCCAACGAGATGTCGATGGATCCTGATAATTACAGAATGTACAAAGAGTACAGCAAGACAGCTGAAGCTAAAAAGTTAAAGGGAGAGAGAAAGAGGCACCTGGACAATGTGATGAAAGGGTTCATTCTCTCCGGTGCTGAACTAGGCAAGAAAGACAAAGAGAAACTGAAGAAAATTAATTTAGAGCTTACCAATCTTTCACTGAATTTTCAGGACAATGTAACCAAGTCGGAATACAATCTGATAATTGATAATAAGAAAGATCTGAAAGGTCTTCCCGAAAATGTTATGTCTGCAGCAAAAGATAAGGCAAAGCAGCTCAAGTTGTCAAAGAAAGGAAAAGATATATGGGTCTTTAACTTGGATATGCCTTCATATATGGCTTTTATGAAGTACTCAGAGAATGATGAGCTAAAGGAGAAACTTTGGAGAGCATATTTTAAAAGAGGTACAGAAGAGGGAAAGGACAACCGGCCTTTAATAAAAAAAATACTCAAACTGAGAAAAGATAAAGCTAATCTTTTGGGCTTTGATACTTATGCACAGTATTCTTTGGAAACAAAAATGGCAGAATCCCCCGAAGTAGTAATGGATTTTTTGGATAACATCGCAACAAAAATAGAAAAACCGGCCAAAGCCGAATATAAAGAAGTCATCGATCTGCGAAACAAAACGAAAAAAATGAAGTCCAGAGTCATGATGCCATGGGAGATGTCGTTTTGGACAAATAAACTGAAAGAAAAGAAATATTCATATAATGAGAACGAGGTCAGCGAATACTTTGAAGCCAACAATGTCATTGAAGGATTTTTTGAAGTAACGGGAAAGATCTACGGATTGACTTATGAGGAAATCAAAGGTATTCCTGTATGGCATAAAGATGTAAAAGTGTATAAGATAATAGATGATAAAAAACGATTCAGGGCGTATCTGTTTATTGATCTTTATCCGAGAACCGGAATGAAAAGACCCGGGGCATGGATGAATCAGTATGTTTCGGGTAAAACACTGAAAGGTAACGAAACATTACCCCAGGTTGGTGTCCATTGTAATTTTACGCCGCCATCAGGCAAGAAACCCTCACTTTTGAGATATGATGAAGTTACCACTCTGTTCCACGAGTGCGGCCATGCTCTTCACGGAGCATTGAGCCTTACAGAGCTTTCGGCAACATCCGGAGCAAGAGTTAAGTGGGATGTTGTGGAGCTTCCTTCTTCTTTTCACGAGAATTTTGTTTCCTGCAAAGAAGGGCTTAAACTCATAACAAAACATTATAAAACAGGTAAAAAAATGCCGGAAAAATTAATGGATAAACTTATCAGATCCAAGAATTTTATGGAAGCAGTAGGTACCAGGCGGCAGATAACTTTCGGAATGTTCGACATGAAGCTTCATCACACAGAAAGCCTTAAAAAGAGAATGCCTTCTGCCCACGATGTCTATAAAAGAATGTATAAGAAGTATAACGAAACTCCTTATATCGAAGATTCTTATATGGAGGCTGCTTTCAGTCATATTTTCGCAGGAGGATATGCAGCGGGGTATTACAGTTATATGTGGGCTAATATTCTGGATGCCGATGCATTTTCCGCCTTTGAGGAAAAAAGATCAGTACTGGATAAAGGGACCGGCAAGAAGTTCATGAAATACATTCTCGAAAAAGGCGATTCGGAGGATATGAATATTTTATTCGAGAAATTCAGGGGGCGCCCTGTCAGTCATAAAGCTCTGCTCAAAAGACTGGGAATTAAAGAAGATTAAAAGATAACAGAAATGAAAAAAAAATCCTACAAAGGATTTTCTCTTATAGAACTGATAACGGTTACAGTGATAGTAGCCGTCATCAGTTCTGCTGCCGTAATATCTTACCGTATCTATATGAAACGGGCGGTTATTGCGGTACTCAAGAATGCCGTTATGGTAAATGTTTCATTAATACAAGCCCACAGGGATATTCATGGCTACTGGATAACCGACGATCCGGATAATCCTAATCTTACGACTCCCGAAGAACTGGAAGCCGCCGGTCTGGCCACGAGAAATCTTTCTGACGAATTTATGATGCGGGTCTTTCAGAGGGAGGGCTTTCCTCATGTTATAGCCAGAGAACAAATAGGAGAAAAAAAATACAGAATAGTTGTGGATTATCACTTTAAGACACGAGAGTTGAATGTTACAGAAGAGGAAGAATGAAAGATCATGCGGTGATACGGGAAAGTATCGAAAAAAAGTACGACTCTTTACTATCCGGATTCGCCTGTAAGAACTCAGAAGCAATAAGGAACAAGGAAGACGGCGATGAGATCAGGACACCTTTTTCTGTGGACCGTGACAGAATAATGTATTCCGGTGCATACAGAAGACTTGCAGGAAAAACCCAGGTGATATATTTTTCTTCTCTTTTGGATGAGCAGATCACGAACAGAATTATCCACATTCAGTATGTGTCGCAGGTTGCAAGGACGATAGGTAAGGCTCTGTCTTTGAATCAGGATCTTATAGAGGCTGCGGCACTGGGTCACGATCTGGGGCATACTCCTTTTGGTCACGACGGCGAAAAATATCTGGACAAGCTTTGCACAGAATACGGAATAGGAGGTTTTTATCATAATGTCCACAGCCTCTATATCGTAGAGAAAATGTCTTACAGGGGTAAAGGGATGAACCTTACGCTCCAGACAAAAGACGCCATTTTATCTCATAATGGCGAAGTACATGAGAATAAGTTGTATCCTCAACGCAACAAAAAAGAGCAGGATATTTTTAAATATCTGGACAGAAAACTGCGTCCTGACCCCCGGGATATGCCTATGACACTCGAAGGCTGCGTTATACGAATATCAGACACTATTGCCTATATCGGCACGGACATAGAAGATGCGATCCACCTTAATTTACTTTCCAGAAACGATATTCCAAGATCGATTTCTAAAATACTCGGTACAAACAACAGTACAATAATTGACAGGCTTGTAAAAGATGTGATAACAGAAAGTTACGGTAAAAGTTATCTCGGCTTTTCGAAAGGGGTATCGCGGTCACTCGGAGAATTAAAAGAATTTAATTACAGAGAAATTTACTTGAATGACAAACTTAAGCATGAAAGGAAAAAGATCGAGAAAGGTTTTACGGTTCTTTTTGAAACATACATGAATGATATTAAAGAAAAAAACAGAGATTCTGACATATTCAAACATTTTCTCGATTCAAAGAAAGATTTATACATGGAAGAGACAAATGACGCAGAAAAAGTCAGAGACTATATTGCAAGCATGACAGACAGATATTTTAAATATCAGCTGGAAAAAAGCACGATACCGGCAATAGGATTTTATCCGATGTGACCTAAATTATCGGGAATTTGATGGAAAAGACTTTAATTTTTCTCCAAACAGAGAATACACTAATACTTCTCATTTTTTTTATTGCAGGACTATACTTATTGTTAAAAGGCGGTGACGGTCTTATTAAAGGCTCAGCTTCTTTATCCGCCTCGTATAATATCGATCCGTTCGCTATTGGCCTTACTGTTGTTGCTTTTGGGACTTCGCTGCCTGAATTTTTTGTCAGTTTTATTTCAAATATAACAGAAAGAGGTGATATCGGGATCGGTAATATTCTCGGAAGCAATATTGCCAATATAGCACTCGTACTTGGAACCGGTGCGCTTCTTGCCCCCATTATGGTAAAGAGGATCACTTTAAAACTGGATATACCCATTATATTTTCAGTATCTTTAATTTTTTATCTTTTTATGCTGGATAAAGAAATATCAAGAGTTGACGGTATTGTTCTTTCCTCCATGTTCATTGTCTATATTTATTATGTTTACAGGAGGGCTAAGATATTCGATGAAAAACTGCTTGAAGACGAGATCGATACAGAAAGCAGCAGGCTGAAGGACGCGATGCTTATTCTTTTGGGTATAGCAGGATTGTATATAGGCTCAGATCTTACGATTCGCGGAGCTTCAGGGATCGCAAGGACACTAGGGGTAGGGGAATTAGCAATAGGTCTGACCGTCGTTTCTGTGGGAACTTCACTGCCTGAACTTGTGGCTACACTTTCAGCATTAAAATCAGATAACCATCAGATAGGCGTGGGAAATATTATCGGTTCAAATGTTTTTAATATTCTTTTTGTAATGGGACTGAGTTCTATTGCAAAACCATTTGCGGTACATCCCCACAATCTGATCTACTGGGGTCCTGCCATGCTTATTTTTACCCTGATACTTTTTCCTCTCGGATGGAAGAACAGCAGAATTTCCAGAAAATCGGGTTCGTTTTTGCTGCTGCTGTATGTTATTTACACAGCATTTACTTTTCTTATAAAGAATTAATGCGGCATTATTAAATTTTTTGTTGTGATTTTACTTTAAAATAAGTATATTTAATGTAAGGTGTTTAAAATAAGAGAGCGAATAATATAAAAAAACGGAGCTGAAGAATATGGCAAAATTTAAAAAGGGAAAGATCGTCAGATTAAAATCAGGCGGACCGGACATGACTGTCAAAACAGTAATAGGAGAAGAAAAAAAGATGCCTTTTACCATGATAGACGATGCATGGAGATCAAAAGGTCTCAAGGACGGGGATGTTATCTGCGTATGGTTTGAAGGTAATACATCAAAAGAAGACGGTTTTGATGTTGAATTACTGGAACTTGTTAAATAAAATTATTTTCGGAGTTGACAGCTAAAATGCTCAGAAAGATGAAGAAATCCAAAATACACAGAGCCACGGTAACTGATGCAAATTTAAATTACGAGGGCAGTATAAGTATAGATAAAGATATTCTTGAGGCAGCGGATATACTGACAGGGGAACAGGTGCAGATCGTTAATATAAACAACGGGTCCAGAGCGGAAACATATACCATAGAAGGCGAAAGAGGTACCGGAACAGTTTGTATGAACGGTGCTATTGCACGACTTGCTCAACCCGGAGATGTCATCATTATTATTAGCTATGCTTATTATAGCGAGGATGAGCTAAAAAAATTCGAGAGTACAAATATTAAAGTTGATGCACACAATAAAATTTCAGAAGTGTACTGAAGACAGGCAAGAGATATAAATAAAAGAAGCCGGAAAATTCCGGCTTCTTTTATTTGAAGATCGACTGGTTCCGTTCGGGGCCGACGGAAATAATTTCTGCAGGGACACCAACAGTATTTTCAATAAATTCGATGTATCTCTTTGCATTTTCTGGTAATTCTTCATAGGATTTGACATCCGTTATATCCTCTTTCCATCCTTCAAGTTCCTTATATACGGGCACACAGTCTTTGAGTATATTGGAAAGAGGAGTAAACCTGTCCATGAGTTTATTGTTGTGCTTATATGCTACACAAACCTTGATCTTTTCCATTCCACCCAAAACATCGATCTTGGTTAATGCAAGTGATGAGATCCCGTTTATTCTAACGGAATATTTTGCAATAAGAGCATCAAAATAGCCGCATCTCCGGCTTCGGCTTGTGGTTGCTCCGATCTCATTCCCCTTTGACGCAAGATATGCCCCGCATTCATCGGAGAGTTCTGTGACAAAGGGGCCGTTGCCCACCCTGGTTGTGTATGCTTTCATTACGCCGAGCACTTTATCGATCTGTGTGGGGCTTATGCCGGTTCCTGTGCAGGCACCTCCGCTGACAGTATTCGACGAAGTTACGAACGGATATGTACCGTGATCGATGTCAAGTAAAGTTCCCTGGGCCCCCTCAAAAAGTATAGATCGCCTATTACTGATCGCTTCTTCGATAATTATCGAAATGTCTGCAACATAATCTTTTACGATCTCGAATTTGTTGAGACAGAGATTATATATTTCTTCATAATCGAATTTATTTTCTTCTCCGTACATTGATGCAAATAGCTGATTTTTGATCCTGATGTTCTCTTTTAATAGTACAGGGAAATATTCCCGGTCCAGAATATCAGCAATTCTGATACCGCATCTTGAGATTTTATCCTGGTAGGCCGGACCGATACCTTTAAAAGTCGTACCGATTTTATGATCTCTGTTCATTTCCATGTATTTATCGGTTTCTTTGTGGTAGGGCATTACAACATGAGCCAAAGGGCTTATAAAAAGCCGTCCTTCCGGATCTATCCCGCCTTCGCGCAGTTCTGCGAGTTCTGTGATAAAAGACTCAAAATCAAATACTACTCCATTCCCGATGCAAGAAACAGTTTTTTTGTTTAAAATTCCGGATGGTATCATGTGCAGGACAAACTTTTTGTCATTTATCTTTACAGTATGCCCGGCGTTCGCACCGCCCTGGTATCTGATGACAATATCCGATCTTGAGCTTAACAGATCAATAATTTTACCTTTTCCCTCATCACCCCACTGGGCTCCGACGGCGATCGTAGTACTCAATTTGACCTCAAAATTATTTAAGCTTTTGAAAGACTTCTTTTCTTCAATTTTTTATACTCCCAGAATATCAGAACAGGAGCCGCAATGAATATCGAAGAATATGTTCCGACAATAACACCTATCAGAAGCGTGGTTGAAAGATCCCTTATCACCTCTCCTCCAAAAAGGAATAGAATAAGGACAACGAGCAGCGTGCTCAAAGAAGTCAATATTGTTCTTTTAAGGGTTTCATTTATTGAAACATTTACGAGTTTATCAAACTCCATACCTTCGAGTTTCTTTATATTTTCTCTGATCCTGTCAAAAACAACTATGGTGTCGTTCAGCGAGTAACCGACTATTGTGAGGACCGCGGCAATAACAGAAAGTGATATCTCGATCTCAAAGAAAATTCCCAGTATAGACAACATTCCGACAGTGACAAGTACATCGTGGAAAAGTGCGGCGATGGCAGCTATTCCAAAACGGAAACGGAACTTGATGGTAATATAGAGCAGGATAAAGAAAAGAGCCCATAGAATAGCTTTTACGGTCGAGATCTTCAACTCGTCGCCGACTTTGGGACCTATGCTGGAAGATTGTCTTATAACATACGATTCCTGCCCGAATTCCCGGTCCAGGACACCGATGACATTTTTCTCTATCGCTTCGATGTTATCCTCGGGTGACTTGACCTTAAGTATAACCTCTGTCTCAAATTCAGTCATAGCTGTATTGATATCACCGAACTCCTGTATTTCCACACCTTTGATCTCACTTTGAGAAAAGACGGATCTGAGTTGGGAAATATCAACTGATTTATAGAACCCGGCATGTATCAAATATCCGCCGCTGAACTCAATATTATAGTTCAGTCCGCCTTGAGACACCACAGAAATAATACCGGCGACGATTATAATTGCGGATATCAACAGACTTGTTTTGATTTTTCCAATAAAATTGACTCTATTCTTTGCCATTTTTCGCTCCTTTGGTCTTCAAGCTATATACTCATCTTTTTTGATTTACTGTTTATGTATAGATCGCTGAACAGTCTTGTAACTATTACAGCAGTATACATACTCCAAAGTATGCCGATCATAAGAGTAAGCGCAAAACCTCTGACCGGACCTGTACCGAACTGATAAAGTGTAATACCTGCAATAAATGTCGTTATATTAGAATCGAATATCGTGGTAAAGGCTCTTTCGTATCCTGAATTTATTGCAGTCAGAATAGTGTTCCTTTCCACTATTTCCTCTTTTATTCTTTCAAAGATTATTATATTCGCATCGACCGCCATACCGATCGTCAGGATGATACCTGCGATTCCGGGAAGTGTCAGCGTTCCCCCAAAAGCACTCAGAGAGGCAAGGGTGAAAATAAAATTGAGCATGATCGCAATAACTGCGAACAGACCGCTCAATTTGTAAAAGGCTATTATGAAAACGACAACAAGTAAAAAACCAATAACGGCTGAAGTCACACCTTTTTCTATAGAATCTGCTCCCAGTGAAGGTCCTATCGTTCTTTTTTCCATTATTTCAAGAGGGGCTTCGAGAGCTCCGGCCTTCAAAACGATAGCAAGATCCTGGGCCTCTTCCGGTGTTGATCTCCCCAGAGTTATTACGCCCCGACCGTTGGGTATGCGGTTTTGAATATTGGGAGCCATATAAAGTTTGTTATCGAGAATTATGGCCAGTCTCCTGCCTACATTCTTACCTGTAACCTCAGAAAATATACGGCCTCCCTCTTTGTTGAGTTCAAAAGGCACTTCCCATCCGCCTGTGGAAGACGAGCCGCCTGCCATAGAAGCATTTGCATTAACTATTGATGTTCCGTCCAGTGCCGCTTTGCTTTCTACAAGAACCAGCTCATAATAAGTTTCATTATTAAAAATATCAGGTTTATTTTTCCACACAAATTCATAGTTCCCCAAAATCTTTCTGACTTTGCTCTTTCGAAGGATCTCAATGACTTTTATTCTGTTGGCTTCCCTGACATATATTTCTCCGCCTCTGCCCGATTCTAAAAGTGATCTAAAAGAATCCTCTTTCGGCGTTTTATCGTCATCTTCAGCTTCCACAGTGCTTTCGTCCTGATCTTCAAAAAGTTCTGACGGGTCTTGTGCGTCTGAACCCGTATCTTCCTCTGCTTCCTCATTATCGGCATTGTCAGAAATATCTTTATCAAAAAGTTCTGATGTTTCGGATAAGGGGTCATCCTCTTTAGAAACTATAAGATCGATCTCGTCAAGTTTCTGTTTTACAACATCATCCTCCGCAACCAGTTTGAATTCCAGGAAAGCGGCTTGGTTCACAAGGTTAGCTGCTCTTTCTTCGTCCTTTACTCCGGGCAGCTCGACTATTATTCTGTGTTTACCGCGTTTTTGTATGGAAGGTTCAGCGATACCGAACTGATCGATACGGTTCCTTAATATTTCCAGCGTGGTGGATATTCCGGTCTGCGCGTCCTCCTTCAAAGATTCTATGATCTTTTGGTCAGATTCATTTTCCAAACCAAAATATTCATTCATAGATATATCCTCTTCAGAAAAAGCTTTGCGAATTTCTTCAAAATAGATATCCTTATCATTTTCCGATCTTCTTTTGGCTTTAATCAAAAGATCTTCGAGAGTACTGTCTTTTCTCTTTGCCTTGTTCTTAAGAAGCTGTTCATAGTCTATTTCCAAAACAAGATGCATTCCGCCCTGCAGGTCAAGACCAAGCTTTAGACTTTTAAGATTATTTTTTTCAAATCTGTCGAGTTTTGATATTTCTTCGGGATCCAGGGACAGATATTCAGGATCATCTCCCAGTTCATCGATCAGATTTCTTTCCAGGACGGTAAGTTCTTCTCCCGTGTCCATTTTGTCCAGAGCTTTGATCAGATCGCTTTTTAGTTTTATCTTTTCTATTATGTCCCTCTCAGAAGAAAAGTATGTTTGGTAAGTAGGGATCAAAGAATAGATCGCCAACGACAACAGTATGGCAAAAATGATCCATCTGATCAAATTATTCCTTTCTTTCATAAAACGCTAAACCTCCATTCTAGGTAAAAACATCTTCATTAACATTAATAAATCCGGCTCAGAAAATTATCTCTGATTTCCGAAACGGTAAATATAATCTTAAGCCTTTCGATTGTCAACAGAATTATATTATAAAAAAACAGTAATTTATTACTTGACATCTTTGGAAGAATGAATTAAATTTGCATGCTCGAAACTTAACTACGGAGATGATTTAATGTATGCTGTGGTCGAAATATCAGGAAAGCAACAGATCGTAAGACCGGACGAGGTTTTAAAAGTCGACAGACTGAATGCGGAAAGCGGCGATGCTGTGGTCTTGGATAAGGTCCTCGCTTTGGGAGAAGGAAAGGAAATGAACTTTGGTACCCCTTATCTGGAGGGAGCTTCGGTTGTGGTCGAAGTGCTTGAAAACAAAAAAGACAAAAAGGTAAATGTTTTCAAGAAAAAAAGAAGAAAGCGTTACGAGGTCAAAAAAGGACACAGGCAACATTTGTCTGTCGTCAAAGTAAAAGAAATTAAGAATTCTATTTAGTAGAGGTTTAAAATGGCTCACAAGAAAGGTGTCGGAAGTTCTAGGAATGGAAGGGACAGTAATCCCCAGATGCTCGGCGTCAAGCTCTATGGCGGTCAGTTCGCCAAGGCCGGATCTATCATTGTAAGGCAAAGAGGGACCAAGTTCCATCCCGGATTGAATGTCGGTGTCGGCAATGATTATACTCTTTATGCTCTTGAGTCCGGTAAAGTCAGATTTTTTACCAGGGCAAAGGGCAGAAAGTTTGTGACTGTGGAAAAATAGTACCTTTCATAGAATAATAGTTGCAAAAGTCTTAACCGCGGTTGAGACTTTTTTTAATTATGGTTCCATAACTTAAAGGCAGGTATAAAATAAATGTCCGACAATTTTCTGAATATCGTACTTTACCAACCCGAGATTCCTTATAATACGGGTAATATAGGAAGGTTGTGTGTAGGGATGAACTCTAAATTGCACCTTATAGAACCGCTCGGGTTTAAACTCACAGATAAGATGATAAGAAGAGCAGGTCTTGATTACTGGGACAGTCTTGATATTGAGATACATTCTTCGCTGGATGCGTTTTTAGAACTTTATGGGAACAAGAGTTTGTATTATGCATCCACAAAAGCAAAAAGGTCATACTATTGCGCACGCTACTCCGAAGGCGATTATATAATCTTCGGCAAAGAATCCGCCGGACTCCCCGGGATAATACATAAGAATTATTCAGATGCGGGCATCCGCATACCCATGTCTGAGGATATCAGGTCTTTGAATCTGTGCAATTCGGTAGCTTTGGTCATGTATGAAGCCTATCGACAGTTAAGGTTTTGTAACTAAAAAATTAAGAAAAAAAGACTTGTTCATTTGGAAAATAGTATATATATTTAATCATTGGTTCATCCTGACGGCTTTATACACTATTAAGGGAGTTGTATTCGGTCGAAAGGTTTGAGTTATGGATGAATATAATTAAAATAGGTATGCTAAGGAGGATTAAATGGAAAAAAGGAAGACGGCGTTTAAAGCAACGATAGTCGCAGTTTTGATCTTTTTCACCGCTCTGTCCGGAGAGATAAGAATGAGATCTTTGGATGTTTCACCCTACATTGGAACATATTTTTACCAGGAAAATCTTTACATAGATCTTAATCATGGTATGAATATGGGCCTTAGGCTTGGGTACAACATAACGGAAGAATGGGCAGTAGAGACAACATCAGGTTATGTTGCCACCACCACAATGCACGACTACAGAACCCCCGGCGGCAGAACACTTTACAAGGGAACGCATGTAGATTTCTGGTTATTTCACTTAGATGCAGTCTACCATCTGTTTCCCGATGAGCTTGTTAATCCCTATATAAGTTTCGGAGGTGGGGCTTATAATATCGATCCTCAAACATTTGACAGCAATATTGACCCTCTTTTTAATTATGGTTTTGGTGTAAAGTATTCATTATCAGACTGGGCTGCATTCCGCGCAGACTGCCGTCATATAATGTCTGTAAATCAGACGGATGCTTTTGACAGAGCCAGCGAAGATTTGCATCACAACCTTACATTTGATGTGGGAATGACATTCTCCATAGGGGGAATAAGACCTGATACCGATGGTGATGGTGTTTACGACAGAAAGGATAAATGTCCGAATACACCTTTAGGCGTAGAAGTTGATATTGACGGCTGTCCTGTAGATACGGACGGCGACGGTGTGCCTGATTATTTGGATAAGTGTCCGGATACACCACAAGGCGTAGAAGTTGATGAACACGGTTGTCCTGTAGATACTGACGGTGACGGTGTGCCTGATTATTTGGACAAATGTCCCGGTACACCGCAGGGTGTAGAAGTTGATGAACACGGTTGTCCTGTAGATACGGACGGTGACGGCGTGGCAGACTATCTAGATAAGTGTCCGGATACACCGCAGGGAACAGAAGTGGACGAGTATGGCTGTCCTTATCCTGACAGCGATAAAGACGGCGTTTGTGATCCGTGGGTAAATGAACTCGGCTTATCTGATCTGTACTCAGATATTTGTACCGGAAGCGACAGATGCCCCGACACACCGGAAGGTGATGAGGTTGATGAACACGGCTGTACCTACACCAGGATAGTTCTCGAGAAGGATGATAAAATAACACTCGATAATATCTATTTTGAACTCGGCAAGGCAAGTCTTGTGCCGGATTCATACCCGATACTTGATGAGGCAATGAAGATATTTAAAGATAACCCGGGAATAAAGATAGAGATTGAGGGACATACCGACAGCCAGGGTTCAGCCGCATATAACAAGGATCTGTCACAACGCAGGGCAGAGACTGTTATGAGATATCTTGTTGAAAATTTGGGTGTTCCTCAGGATCAGCTTACGGCAGTAGGTTACGGTGAGGAAAGGCCTGTTGCAGATAACAGAACAAAAGAAGGAAGAGCTCGCAACAGAAGAATCGAGTTCAGAGTAAAATAACAAACAGAATACAAAAAAAAGGCTACAGTCAAATGTAGCCTTTTTTTATTACGGGGAGAACAGATGGATTATAAAGTGGCGGTTCTTGGAGGAGGTCCGGGAGGTTATGCGGCTGCAATAAGAGCAAACCAGCTTGGAATGAGTGTAATACTATTTGAGAAAGATAAACTGGGTGGTACATGTTTAAACTGGGGTTGCATTCCTACAAAGGCGATCCTTTCATGTACTGATCTTTTGCGCAATATCAAAAGAAGTGAAGAATTCGGGATCACCGCGGATAATATCGGGTTCGATCTTACGAAAATTATTCAAAGAAAAGACGGTATTGTTAAAGATCTGGTTGACGGTCTGGATAAGCTGTTTAAAATGAGAAAAATAGAGATAGTAAGAGAATTCGGAAAGCTTACAGGCGTAAATGAGATCACCTCGGAATCCGGCAGGTGTATCACCGCCGAAAATATCATATTGGCAACCGGTTCTAAACCTTTAAACATACCGGCCCTGAATATTGATTCAGAAAATGTGATGACAAGCGATGATGTGCTCAATATCCAAAAAGTACCCGATAAAATGCTTGTTATCGGAGGCGGTGTAGTCGGATGTGAATTCGCAGGTATATTCTCTGAACTCGGTTCGAAAATAACCATTGTGGAGATGCTGGAAAACCTGCTTCCGACAGAAGATATTCAGGTTTCAAGGATAATTCAAAGCAGCTTTAGAAAAAAAGGTATTGGATACAAACTCAAGACGAAAGTGGAAGAGGTAAAGGTACATGAAGCGGGCAGGATAGAAGTGAGATTCAGCGACGGGACCACAGAAGAATACAGCAAAGTGCTTGCTGCTGCCGGAAGATCTGTAAACATAAAGGGTAACGGGATAGATGAGATCGGCATTGATATTGAAAATAAGAGGTTCGTGCGTATAAATGAGAATATGCAGACCAATCACAAGAATATTTACGCTGTGGGAGATATTACAGGCAAAATGATGCTCGCTCATGCTGCGACAGCTCAGGGCCTGAGCGCAGTAGCTCATATCGCAGGCAAGGCTAAATCTTTAGACTACAGTTCCATACCTTCAGCAGTTTTTACTACACCTGAGATCGCTTCTGTAGGTGCAAGAGAACAGGATCTTAAGAAAAATAATACTAAATATATAGTCAGCCGGTTTTCATTTGCTGCAAACGGCAAAGCTAAAGGAATGGGCGAGACAGAGGGATTTGTAAAAATATTGACGGACGAAAAAAAAGAAAAATTACTCGGAGCGCATATCGCAGGTCCCCATGCATCGGATCTTTTACAGGAGCTGGTTATTATAAAAACAAAAGGGATGCCTACCGGGTCCTTAACTGACTCAGTTCATGCTCATCCTACATTGAGCGAATGCGTTTTAGAAGCGGCGGAAGGAATATTTGATATGTCCATTCACGGATTGTAGGCAGACGATCAGAGGAGTGACGGTTCCGGTAATATTATCGGAGTCTGGGATCGCCGATGTTCTTTTCAAAAAAATCAGACAAAAGAGAACTGACTGTACGGGAATTACTGGCTTTAAGACATTTTTTTGACAAAAGTCTGCAATCGGAAGCATCTATTCTGCGGACAACTTTTTTTACCACAGAAGTGAGGAAGGGTGTAACGCTCAATTCTTTTAGACCCAGACCGATCAACAGGGGTATCGCTATCGGATATCCCGCCATCTGACCACAGATATGAACGGGTATTTTTGCTTTGTGTGCCGCTTTTACGGTAAGATCGATCATTTTTATTACGGAGGGATGAAATGAGTCATATTCGCTGTTGACCTTTTCATTATCTCTGTCCGCAGCGAGCATATACTGTGTGAGATCATTGGTTCCTATGCTAAAATAATCAACTGTTTTCGCAACAGCATCGGCTATCATGACTATTGAGGGGATCTCTATCATTATTCCGATCTTTATCTTATCATTGATCTCTATCCCTTCTGATATCAGTTCTGTTTTAATTTTTGATACCAGCCCCCTGATCTTTTTTACCTCTGTTATATTCGAAACAAAAGGTATCAGCATGGATATGTTCCCCTTAGCCGAGGCTCTCAGTATTGCCCTGATATGGGATCTTAAAATTGGAGGATTCTTAAATAACAGCCTGATCCCTCTTACACCTAGAAACGGATTAGCCTCCTTTACGGAGAGACTTCCGTTAAATTTATCACCGCCGATATCGAGAAGTCGTATCACAATTTCTTTCGGATACAATTTTTCGGCAAGATCAGAGTATATCTTGTACTGTTCGTCTTCAGAAAGTATCTCGAGGCTGCTTTTAAACAAAAATTCAGTTCTGAACAGACCCACACCGTCACTGTGCCATTTCAAAACATTATCCGCTTCTATACCCGATTGGATATTGCTCAATACTGTGATCTTTTGACCGTCAAGTGTTACGGAGGGAAGCGTTGAATACTTAAGATCTTCGCTCATCTGTTTTTCATCGGAATGCTGCAGAAGCTTATATTTTTCAAAAGTTACAGCCGTTGGATTGAGAATTACAATCCCATTGTATCCGTCTATGATAATAAGACTTGTTTTATTGATCCATTTCGTTATGCCTCTCGCTCCGACCACTGAGGGTATTCCCAGGGATCTGGCAAGAATGGCGGCGTGGCTTGTTTTTCCTCCGAACTCGGTTACAATTCCCAATATTGTATTTTTGTCAAAATTAAGAGTGTCTGAAGGAAATATATTATTTGATACTATCATCCTTTTTCCTTTAAGGACACTGGATCGGTGTTCTTTATGATTTTCGGTCAGTATGTTTTTAATTATTCTTCTGCAGACATCTTCTATATCGAAAGCTCTTTGCGAAAAATATTCATTTTCTATCTTTTCAAAAACGCTCTGATAATCCTTCATCACTTTACTAACCGCATAAGATGCCTGAACATTGTGCATTGAAAGAAATGAGATCACTTCTTCTATAAGTATCTCGTCGTCCAGGATCAGAAGATGTGCGTCAAAAACCTTGGCTGCATCCGATCCGGAACGCTTTACAGCTCTGTTTTTATCATTAAGTACTTCTTCTTTTGTGCGTTCCAGAGAATTTTTGTATTTTCTGATCTCAGACTCAATTTCTTTGTCGGGAACAGTTTCTCTTGTCACGGCAAGATTTTCGTGGACATAATAGAAAGGTATTCCGATTCTTATACCCGGAGAGGCTGGAACCCCCTTAATTATTTTTTCTTTTATTTTTCTGGTCATTTATTCTTCATAGAATTTATTTGATATCAGTTCTTTAAGCTCTGCGAGGCATTCTTTTTCGCCTTCTCCGTCGCATTTAACGGTCAAAAATGAATTTTGCTCGGCGGCCAGCATCATAACACCCATTATGGATTTAGCATTAACTTCCGTGTCATCTTTTATAATTATAACATCACACTGGTACTTGGAGGTAATTTTTACGATCTGGGCAGCAGGCCTTGCATGCAGACCTAATGAATTGATTATTTTTATTTTTTCCGAAACCATTCAACCGCCAAATTTAAATTATGCTAAAAGTTAAGCCCAAAAAATAAAAAAAACAACAAAATGTTATTTATATTTCTATAATGTGGTCTTTTTTGATCCATCCGCGCTTATCTTTGCCAAGAGAAATTTCGACCCATTCTTTGTTTGATCTGAGGATGGAAGCCTTCGTTCCGAGGTGTAAAAAGAACTGAACATCAGAACCTGGTGTTTCGTAGGGGGATGACAGTACGGCGACCTTCTGCTGAGAAATGATGCCCTCTTTTTTAAAGTGACTTTGGTGGATATCATAATAAAGCATGGAAGAAAATGCCAGTAGGATAATGCTGATTATGCAGATCACCGACAACAACTTATTTAATACCGTATTTTTCAAAAGAATACAGGCTGAGATTGCGATTGCTGTAAAAAGCATAATGTGGTAGAAGAAATTTTGAGCTGAGTGAATGTTGAAGAATTTTTTAAGGTCCGAATAAAAAGTAAAGAAACTTACCTCCTGTTCCTCTTCGGTCTTATCTATGAGTGAAAATCTTACTATATTTAAATTTTCTAAAATATCACGGTCGCCGGGCGACAATTTTAAAGCCCTTTCATAATTAACTATTGCTCTTGCCACATCACCGGTTTTATAGTATGAGTTTCCCAGATTGTGGTATATTCCCACGCTCTCATAGCCTTCAAAAACAAGGCTTTCGTACAGTTCTGCAGCTTTTTCGAATTCTCCGTTTCTGTAATTAGCGTTCGCTTCATGAAATGTAGTGAGTGATCCGGAAAAAAGCTCCAGCGATGTTACAAAGATCAGTATTAAATAAAATTTCACAGATCGATATATCATTATTTTAACCTCTCATTCAACTGGCTCATAAGTTTTTCCGCCTTTTTAAGATCTACAGTCATCAGAGATTTATCGGGATCTACCCCGGCAAAAAGGATCGAAGATGACCGTTCCAAAATATCCTGAATATCAGTAATAATATCATATTCAACAGAATTTTTTTTCAGATCTTCAATTATCTTTTCCGTAATAAGTCCGGCGTGACTGATATTGAATTTATCCGCTATGAACTTTAGTACGGCTTCATTGAGCTGTTTGTAAAATTCTTTACTATCTCCTTCTTTTTTGGCAATATAGCAATTCTTCAGTCTTTTCTTTGCATTCTTCACAGCCTTCTTTTTGCGCATAAGAGCTTTATCACCGGCATTTTTGGCAATATATGTCTTTATTGTCAGCGATGTGAATATCAGGGCTAAAGATGACAGCAGATATGTTAAGAACCTTGATGTTTTGAATTGCTGATCGGATATTGAATAAATACTGCCGGGATCTTTTTTTATATATCTGATATCACTGTCCAGAACCTCGATATTCCGCCTGAAAGATCTTTTAAGTTCTGAATTGGAGGCAGGTGCTACTCCTTTACCGGTCTTTACAAATATATCATGTCCGTCTACGGAAACGGTTTTGTATTTTTCTGAATAAGGATCAAAGAAGGATAACTTTATTTTACTAATTGAATGTTCTCCGGAATTTCTGGGCAGCAGAAGGTATTGAAAAATTACACTGCCCGAACCGCTGTTATCTTTGTTGATACGGACGGTTCTTTCGGGACTGTAAACCTCAAGATCCTGAGGGAAATTGATATTAAGGTCACTAATGTCATCAAGATTTCCTTTTCCAGTTATAATGACCTTCAGATTCACCGGATCACCTACGGCAACTGTGTCTCTGTCAATATTTGATTTTATGGAAAATGAACCGACTGCTCCGGCAAAATCCTCCGGTCTATTTATGTTAGGAAGCGGTTTTATATTTATATTGATCTTTTCCGATCTGACTATTTTTTGAACATCATTTCTAAAGTTGGAAAAGAGGTCATCATCAAAGAAGGGATCATTAAAAAAGGAATTTCTCCTTTTTGATCTTACAGTGACAGGGACATTTACTACTATGGGGTCAACGGTGACGGTTCCCGATGAAGAAGGTTTAAGTTTATATTCTGCAAGGGGGAGAGTGTTGTATTTAGCACCTTTATACACCGTTTGTGTCAATTTTCTCAGTTCACTTTCGGGAATAGATAGTCTCTCCTTAACAAAACCTGTAAACTTAGGATCCTGTGAAATGGATGGTAATTTGAGATCGATGCCGGGTTTTATGTAAAGCGTGTACTCCAGATTTAATATTTCGCCCACATATGCATCTTGCGAAGTTATGTCTGAGACAATGAACATATCCCGAGTCTCGGTTTGAGCATTACTCTTATGTTCATGTACGGTGAGTTTTAAAGGTTTCGACCGGTACTTCCTGCCGTTCTCAGAGATAACAGCAGGTTCAATATTTATATTGCCGGATGTTACAGGTGCGAGAACAAATGTATAAGATACCGATTTGGACATTTGACCGTTGATAATCGATGTGCGGGACGATCGGGACGGTTCACCGATCTGGTCCAGGTCATCAAACTCAGGAAATCTTACTGAGCCGGGAGACTCAAAATTTTCGAGGATGATCTCCAGTTCGAATGTGTCGTTTAAGAATACCTCTGCAGCAGAAGAACGCATGCTTATTGATTTTTGCGAATGCGCCGCAACGGCACACAAGATCATAACTGTCAAAAAGATATTGGTGTTGCTTATCCTCATGATTTGTTTCCCTGAATATAGACCTGCCCGGTTTCTACTATAATTACGAACATTTTGTTCCTGTTATTTTAGACTCTTCAAATATAAATAAAATCAGAACACTTTTCAATTTGTTAATTATTTATTATATTCCGTGTTGTAAAACAAATATTAAAACGAAGGAGGGGTATTTTGAAAAATTTTTTACTGGTAGCGACCGGGATGGCAGCAGGTTCGATACTGACTGTTGTGGTGTTAATAAATGTATTCCCTTCAATGATGATAGAGACAAAAGAAAGCAGATACAGCCTTGATAAAACGGTAGAAATGATCGATATGAATTCTATTGAGCAGGGCTGGGCTGTGGTCAAGGTGTGGGATCTAGGAAGACGCATCGCAGGCGCGGGATATGATGATGCACCGAGAGTTAAGGTCATGGAGCTCTGTCATGCAGAAAATACATACAATGTTCTAAAGAACGAAGATGACATGTTCGTTTCGGCAATAATGCCCTGCAGAATGGCTGTGTTTGAAAAAGAGAACGGTAAGACTTTTGTTTCCAGAATGAATATCGGGCTGATGAGCAGATTTTTTAGCGATAATGTCAGAAATGTTATGAAGGGTGTTGCGGAAGACGACCAAAGAATGCTCGAGAATATTATCGGCGAGTAGATCTGTCAGATCAGGAAGTTTCTGAGCATAAAGTTGGAGTTCTCGATCCTTTCATAAAGTGATTCATAAAGTTTTTTCAATACGGTAAATCCCACTTCTTTGTCGCTTTCCATAAATTTGTTGAACTTGTCACCCTGCACCCTGATTATATCCGATTGTCCCATTGTTATGGCGGACGCACTTCTGCGTCTGTTTACTATGCACGACATTTCGCCGAATATATCACCCTGATTGACAGTGTATATGGTCTTGTTCTCTTCTTTATCGTCGGCAAAGAATTTCGATGATACCTGAATCCTGACCCTGCCTTTTAAAACCAGAAAGAGATCATGGTTGTCAGAGCTGTCTTCTCTGATAATAACTTCATCGCCTTTATGGTTTTCTAGCCTGGAAAAAGAGGCGATCTTTTTAAGAACACTCTCGTCGAGATCTTCAAAGACTTTGAACTGCTTAAGATAGTCTAACATAAGAACCTCCATTGTCTATTATTTTAACGCCGGGGCTGACAAAGTTCAGTAAGCACACCGTTTGCGGATTTCGGGTGAATAAAGGCTATCTTCATCTCTCCTGCTCCGATCCTCGGTTTTTCGTCGATAAGCCTGAATCCCTTCTGTTTTAAGTACTCAAGAGTTTTTTCTATATCTTCCACTTCGTATGCAATATGATGAAGCCCTTCCCTGTTTTTCTCAAGAAATTTTGATATGGGGGAGTTTTCAGACTTACCCTGAAGAAGCTCGATCCTGCTTTCACCGACCCGGAACATTGCTACCTGGACATCCTGCTCGGGAACATATTCAGATTCGTAACCCTTATCTTTTGTAATTGTAACATATTTTTCTGCAGCGGTCTTCAGATCTCTGACTGCAATACCAATGTGATGAATTTTTTTTAACATTACTGTCTCTCCAATATTAAAATTCTGCGTTATTTGGTGTTCTGGGAAAAGGTATCACATCCCTTATATTCTCCACACCTGTCACATACATTACCATTCTTTCAAAGCCCAGCCCGAATCCGCAGTGCTTATTTGTGCCGAACCGGCGAAGGTCTCTGTACCACCAGTAATCATCCTTGTCCAAACCCATTTCTTCTATTCTTTTGTCAAGATACTCTAAGCGTTCCTCCCTCTGGCTTCCGCCTATTATTTCCCCCACACCGGAAACAAGAAGGTCCATTGCGGCAACGGTTCTGCCATCATCATTCATTCTCATATAAAAAGCCTTAATATCCTTGGGGTAATCCGTGATGAAAACAGGTTTTTTATAAATATGTTCGGTCAGGAATTTTTCGTGTTCGGTCTGAAGATCTTTTCCCCATTCAGGTAAAAACTCAAATTTCTTTCCTGATTTAACAAGTTCTTCGACGGCTTCTGTGTAAGTTACACGCCCGAAATCGGAGCTGACCAGATGTTTTAGTCTTTCTAAAAGGTTTTTATTGACCCATTTGTTAAAAAACTCCATTTCATCCTGTGCATTATCCAGAACATAACTGATTATGTATTTCATCATTTGTTCTGCGAGGTCCATATCATCATTCAGGTCTGAAAATGCCATTTCCGGTTCTACCATCCAGAATTCAGAAGCATGTCTTTGGGTATTTGATCTTTCGGCTCTAAATGTCGGTCCGAAAGTATATACCCTGCCGAATGACATGCAGAAATTCTCCGCATCAAGTTGTCCGCTTACGGTAAGGCTCGTCTTTTTACCAAAGAAATCTTTTGAATAGTCTATTTCTCCGCTCTCTGTTTTGGGCGGGTTCCTGTAGTCAAGCGTCGAAACAGAAAACATTTCTCCGGCTCCCTCGCAGTCGCTTCCGGTAATAATGGGTGTGTGTACATAAACGAAATTTCTTTCGGTAAAGAACTTGTGGATGGCAAAAGAAAGAAGGCTTCTTACCCTAAAAACAGCCTTAAACAGATTCGTTCTGGGTCGAAGATGAGCTATTGTACGCAGATATTCCACGCTGTGTCTTTTTTTTTGGAGCGGAAAATCAGTGTCACACTTTCCTGTAACACTAACAGATGAAGCCTGTATCTCAAAAGGCTGTTTGTTTCCTGGAGATCTTATGAGCTTTCCCTCCACATTAACTGCCGATCCTGTTGTAAGTTTCGTAATATCTTCATAATTTGACAGAGATTCGTCAAAAACTATCTGGATATTTTTGAAGCAGGAACCGTCGTTGAGTTCTATAAAACCGAAAGACCTGGAGCTTCTTAGCGTCCTTACCCATCCCGAAACAGAAACAGTTCTGTCAAACAGGGCCTCATGTTTTTCCCACATTTCAAGGCATGCACACTTCATTAGCTTTGTTCCTGTTTAAATTAACGATTTGAAGTAAAAGTGATTTTCTGTTCCTACTTGAGGAATGAATCCAGTGTTTTATCGGGGCATTTACATGCCTTTACGACCATTTCAGTAAACTTGTGTGTTTTTGTTTCCGCCAGGAAAGGTTTAACTATTTTCACGATCTGTATCTGCTCGCCGCATACCGGGCAGAGCCCTCTTGATGCTTTTAAACCGTAAACTTGTTTCTTAGCCATTATCAGACTCCTAAAATTATTTTATTGGACTATTTTAAATTCTTTGCTCGCTATTTCCATACTGTCCTGAAATAATGCAAGTGTGTAGAAACCGGGTTCCCAGTTTAGTTTTATACCTGCTGAATATTCAAGATACTCGTTCCCTGATCCGATGCTCATATCTTTTTCAGTTTCTGAAAGAATTTTTTGATCTTCATTCTTCCATATCTCCATAAATTGAATAAAACCGTCCTGATCCGACATGTTCCTGACTATCAGTTCGTACCATACCCAGTTTGTCGATCCGGTACCAAAGCTGTTGTTGTAAATTCTGTATTTTTTTTGCAGACCGTTTTTTCCTGCGGCGTAGAATTTAAGCGACTCATACTCTATATAGGGAACATAAGACCTTTGGTCAATCTCTTTGTCCGCAGTAGGTACCGAAGAAAAAAATGTACATCCTGAGATCAATATTAGAAAGAGCGAAAAAATAATCGGGCGTAAATTCAACATTTTGATACCTCAATTAAATAAGTGTCGAAATATAAGTAAAAACTGATATTAAAACAAGAAAAAATTAAGCAATTTTTCTCCTTGTGTTAAGCTCTATATTTGATTATCTTCCTTTTCGGATCGGATTATAATTACTGGGAATATAATTGCGTTGTGAATAATGGGTAGTCTTTTTGAAAGGAATGTGGAGGGAATGACAGCTTGTTTATCCCGTACTGTTATCGGCATCGCAGGATGCGGCGGGATCGGCTCGAATGTGGCAGCGGCACTTGTAAGGGCTGGTGCGGGCGGACTGTTGATCGCTGATTTTGATACTGTCGAGATCTCCAATCTCAACAGACAGTATTTTTTTCTCGAAGATCTCGGCTTAAAAAAATCCGATGCATTAAAAAATCGATTGCTCATGATCAATCCCGACTGCAGTATTTTTTCTTATTCCAAGAAATTGGAAAGAGAAGATATTAAAGATATTTTCGGCAATGCGGACCTGTTGATCGAAGCTTTCGATGATGCGGAAAGTAAAAGATGGTTGATAGAGGAATGGGCCTGTTCCTTTCCGGCCAAACCTGTAGTATCGGGGAACGGATTATCCGGATACGGAAAATTTGAAAATATCGGAATAAAAAAAGCGGGAAATATATATTTTTGCGGGGACGGAGTATCTTCTATGGAGGAGGGTCTGTGTTCTGCCAGAGTGGCAATCGTAGCAAATATTCAGGCAAATCTTGCGATTGAGATCATGATGAATAAAACACGGGAGCGGTAAAATGAGTATATCTAATATCTATATCGAAGTCTTAAAATACGGTGCCGAAAATCTTAACAGGGGAGTAACTTATAATGAAGCGATTAGACATCTGGGCCGCAATGCTCCGAAAGGTGATTTCGAGCTGTATTTTAACAACTGGTTCTACGACAATTTCCATTCTGAGAAAGTTCCCGTACTCAAAAGGAAGCAGTCGGAAGCAGTAATTCTTTCAAGAGATGAGTTGAAAGAAGCCAACGATAAACAGGTGTTTCTCACAAGCAGTGCTTATTTCAAACTTATGTCATTTTCAAATGACGGGATGAGCAAAGAGGCCATTATCAGCCTGATAATATCTTCAACAGCTTTCGTCATCAGTATCGCGACCTACCTTTTTATACTAATCAGGTATTAGGTTTCTTTTAACACATCGACCGGATGATGTATCGTACCCCTTGTCCAGTCCCCCTTAAGGTAAAGTGCAAGTGCCCACAAAAAAGTTAGAAAATTACTGATTACCATTGACCACCACAAAGATTCATATGGATGTTTGCTGAGCGGGGATGCCATGAGATCAAAGAAAGGCTGCAAAAAGGCAATTGATGAGAAGAACGCAAAATCAGTCAGTCTTCCCGACAATAAATAGACAAGCGGAATTCTGAATACCCACAATCTTGCCGTATTGAAGACCATATTATATTTAGTAAATCCAGATCCGTTAAAGACCCCCATAAATACATGGATTATACTGAAAGAGAAAGAAGCGACGCTGAGTATTTTGAACATTCTGATACCTTTGGATATTACTTCGGGGTCGTCAACAAAGAACTGTGTAAGGTGTCCGCCAAAGAAAAAAATGAGTATGTTTATCGGTGCCAAAAACATTATGACGGTCAGAAATGTTGTCCTGATACTTTCTTTTGCCCTCCCAATTTTTCTTGCGCCCAGACACTGACCCACAATAGAGGCAAGAGCGTTACTCAAACCCATAGCGGGCATCATGAACAGGCTTGTCATTCTGTTACCTATGGTATGCGCGCTCATTATTACCGTACCGTAAGAATTTACGAAACCCTGAAGAAAAACGAAACCGAAACTTGTCATGGACATTCCCAGAGAAGAAGGTATACTGATCTTTAGGATGCGCTTCAGTATCATCATATCGGGTACGATCTCTCGGAATTTAGGAACAACAATATGAAGCTTTTTAAATATGAATATCACAGCGATCAGAGCAGCGACGAACCGGGAGAATATTGTAGCTATTGCGGCTCCTTTAACTCCCATGGCGGGGACAGATCCGAGTCCGAAGATCAAAACTGGATCGATCACGATGTTCAGACCCACGCTTACAAGCTGGATCTTCATAGGCGATACGGTATCGCCGAAACCGTGTGAAAAGCTCTGGTACAGCATAATGACGAACATGAAAACCATTCCCGGGATAATAAAGGAAAGATAGGTTACCGCCTGATCAAATATTTGTTCGGGGGTATTTATTAGTTCCAGTACAGTATCGATAAGGGTAAAGGCGATCAAAAGAAAAATTATTGAAAATGTAATCAGCAGAAGTATGTATTGGGCAAAGATCTTTTTTATTTCCTTTATTCGTCCCGCTCCCTTATATTGTGCCGTAAGAGCTGTTCCTGCAATAGTAAATCCTATACCGAAAGAAGATACAAAAAATACTATCGGGAATGACATTCCCACTACTGCCACTGCATCTGTCCCCTGGTCAAGCTTGCCCAGCCAGAATGTGTCTGTCAGATTATAAAAGGTCTGAAGCAAATTCGACATCATTATAGGCAGGGACAGGACTATCAGGTTTTTCCATATACTGCCTGATGTCAGATCCTTAAAATCACTTTGAGCAGTACCGGGTTTCAAATTGCTTCACTCTCAGTTTCTGTAAAAAAAGTGTTCACATCATTTCCCGAAACGATCTTTTGTATAAGTTCAGTAAGAATGACCGGCTTAAGATTAAAAAATTCCAGATCGTCTATATCCACCCATATCATTTCTAAATGGTCCTCCAAAGCAGCTACTTTTTCGGAATAAAACCTTTTATAAAATGTATATGTAAAGTATAATGCTATTTCGTGGCAGGATCTTTTTTCTGCGTCGGTAAAGATGTTCTCTATGGTCCAAAGATGATATCCTATTCTGCCTTCCGCCCCGATCTCTTCGAGCATTTCCCTGTCCAAAGCATGTCTGGCGGTTTCTCCAAATTCAATGTGTCCCCCGGGCAGAAAAGTGTAATCCCGATCTTTTTGCCGGGCAAGCAAAATCTTGTTCTCAGATCCTTTGAATATCAGTGCTCTGACAATATTTTCGATCATCCGAGGCTCCATTTTTTTCGTAAAGTTAAGTGAGAGAGTGCCGAATGTCAATACAAAAGGTGATATTGAGACAGGCAGGACAGGTAAATATTATACCATAACTTCTTGAAATTGAGCTGAAAGCTTAGTATATTGCCGTCGTGTAACAATTGGAGTGAAAATGAAACAAAACCCAAAAATAGATAAAGATATTCGGGATCTAAAGAACAGTCTTCAGTCTGATTTCGGCAGGAATAATTATAAGAACCTACACAGAAGAGCAACAGAATTATATAACAAAGCAAAGGCGATCGGTTATTTAAAAGGTGAGTACGGGTCCTTGAATATTCTGGGAAATGCAAGTTTTATCATCTGTGATTACCAAAAGGCACAATCATATTTTCTAAGATCGATCGAAGTTGCCGAAAAGATGAAAGATCTAAAGGATCTTGCTTTTGGACTGAATAATATCGGGATCATATTTTTCCGGCTCAAAAATTTTAAAAGAGCACTGGAATACTACAATAAAGCCCTGAATATAAAGCTCAGGTTTAATAACAAAGCAAGCATTTCAACAACATACAATAATATCGGTCTTATTTATCATAATTTGAAAGAATATGATAAAGCTTTAGAATATTTCCAAAGGTCTCTAAAGATAGATAAAGAGATCAACAATAGCCATGCAATATGCAGAGAACTTTCCAATATGGGACTTGTATGGAAGTTTAAAAATGATTTGGACAAATCCCTCAAATTCTTTAAAGATTCATATGAGGAGAGCAGAAAAATAAGTTACAAGAAAGGTATGGCGACCGCACTTTCAAATATTTCAAATCATTATCTGACTGCCGGTGAGCACGATAAAGCTCTGGAAAAGGCGCTTGAGGGGGAAGAAATAGCTCTCAAGATCAACTCTAATAACCATCTGTTCCATTTCTATATGACCATTGCCGGAGCTTTTGAGAAAAAGAAAAATTACAAAAAAGCTCTTAAATATTTCAAGAAATATACAGAATTAAAGGACAGCATACTTTCCGAAGAAACACACAATAAGATAATGGAAATGCAGATCAAATACGAATCGGAAAAAAATGAAAGAGAACTTGAGCTGTATCAGTCAAAAACGAAGGAACTGGAGTTACTTAATGCAAAA
>JAWOER010000166.1:0-3563 GCA_046482655.1 Candidatus Delongbacteria bacterium
CACGTAGTCCTGCCTCGGTTGGCCCAGCAGACGCGTCAGATGGACGAGCTGCCTCATAGCAAACAGCAAAATAGTCATCTGCGACTGTTGAGTCACCCGATTCGAGATCAAACAGTATTGTCCCGGTCGAATCCAGTTTTACGATCCAGGTATCTACGGATCTCTCATCATTGGCCTGATACCCCGCAGCAACCAATTCATTGTTTTTGGTACATGCAATTGATTTGAGGCTGCCGTAATCACCTGATATCTCAACTTCAGTTGTCCATAAACTGTCGCAGTTCTCATCTAATCTCATTACTATACCGGCTTTAGTTGAATCGGTTAGCTCAGTATAACCACATATCGCAAATCCTCCGTCGGAAGTCTTTGTAAAAGCTTCAGGCATCAAAGACCATTTGTGTTTATATAATTTCCTCCAAATTATGTTCCCCTCAAGTCCTATCTTGAAAAGTTCCAGTCCGTACTGATAACCGCTCGTGGCAGAGAGCAAAGTACTCTTGAATGTTATTATATTGCCGTCGGTTGATTCCTCCACATCTTTAAATGAGCTGCCTCGGGCCTCATCTATATAAGGCAGTTCCCATATCAGGTTACCTAAAGGGTCAAGTAGATTCAGCTGGCAGTATGTGGTATTCTGTCCTCCAGGAATTTCTATTCCGTAGTAACCGGCAACGGCATAATTGCCGGTGGATAGCTCTGTAACACTCAATGCTTCGTCTCTATACAAATCTTCACTACTGTAGGTTTGCTCCCAGCAGATGTAGTCCTCCTGAGAAAAAACTAAAATCATTGCAGTCATTATTAAAAATATAATTGCCTTTTTTTGCATGGATTATACCTCCAATATATTAATTTCTCTCTCCAGTACCGTTTGCCGGTTTATATATTGGTATTATAGAAAAAAAAAAAATGAAAAGTCAAGCACTAAATCAATTATTTTTTTTGGTTATTTTTTTCTGCTCTCAAGCTCTTTTTTGACTTCTTTTGAGGTATAGCCTTTGCCTGATTCGGCAAGTTTTTCGACAGTGCCTTCAAAGACGATCTTTCCGCCGGAAGGGCCGCCTTCGGGTCCCAGATCTATTATATGATCGCAGTTGACTATTACATCAAGATTATGCTCAATAACTATTACGGTGCTTCCAAAATCCCTGAGTCTTTTTAAAACATTCATCAGATGCAGAATATCCAGAAAATGTAGTCCTGTGGTCGGCTCGTCGAGTATATAAACAGTACCTGTCCGTTTTGTTTTTGAAAGCTCTTTTGCGAGTTTAATTCTCTGAGCTTCACCGCCTGACAGGGTGGTTGACTGCTGACCGAGTTTGACATAGCCCATTCCGACATCCATAAGAGTGCCGAGTTTATTTTTGAGGGCCGGGATATTCTTAAAGAGTTCATAAGCCTCCTGAACATCCATATCCAGTATCTGGCTGATATTTTTTTCTTTGAATGTTGCTTCCAGAGTCTCGGAATTATATCTTTTTCCCTTACAGACATCACATTCTACATAAACATCTGCAAGAAAATGCATTTCAATTTTAATAACTCCGCTTCCCTGGCATTTTTCGCATCTTCCGCCTTTGACATTAAAACTGAAACGAGACTTTGTGTAGCCCCTCATTCTGGCCAGTCTGGTTTTTGCCATAATATCCCTGATGTGGTCAAAAGCTCCTATATAGGTGGCTGGATTTGATCTCGGCGTCCTCCCTATCGGGCTCTGATCGATCTTTATCAGCCTTACATCGGGTTCATTTATTTTTTCGCCCTTCTCATTTTCTATATATATATCACCGTAAAGATAATCTGATCGTAGATTACCCATATCTTTTAATTCCTTTTTATTCCTGGCAAGGGTCTTGAGAGCATTATATAAACTGTCCATGACAAGACTGCTCTTTCCCGCCCCCGAAACCCCGGTTACAGCGGTCATTTTATTTACCGGGAATCTGGCTGTCAGATCTTTCAGATTATTCGTTCTGCATTCATTTACCACAATATTTCCCGAAAAATCTTCGGTACTGCGACCGACATGAACGCGCTTGCGTCTGAAAACAAAATCTGAAGTATGAGTATCTGCTTTTTCTAGATCCTCAAACATTCCCTTAAAAACTATTTCACCCCCATAAATTCCCGCTTCTCTTCCAAAATCGACGATTGTGTCCGCCGATTCGATCGTTTCCCTGTCGTGCTCGACTACAATGACCGTGTTGCCTTTGTTCTTCAGCTGGACTAAGTTTTCCAGAAGTCTCTGGTTATCTTTCTGATGAAGTCCTATACTGGGTTCATCAAGCACATAAATAACCCCGGTCAGACCGCTCGCTATCTGGCTCGCAAGGCGGATCCTTTGTGACTCTCCCCCCGAAAGGCTTCTCGCGTTCCTGTCGAGAGTCAGATATTTCAGCCCGACATTAACTAGAAAACCGAGCCGTTCCTGCATCTCTTTCACAAGCTCTTTTACTATCAGATTTTCTTTTTTTGTCAAATATTTTGGAAGTGAATCGATAAATTTTAAAAGTTTGTCTATTTCGAGTTTTGTGATCTTATCGATGCTTAAGCCATTGACCTTTACTGCCAAAGATTCTTTTCGTAATCTTTTGCCTCTGCACGAACTGCATTCGGCATCTGTGGTAAAAATTTCGTAATAGTGTCTTGCCATATTTGAAGATGTTTCGGCATACCTTCTCTGTATTATATTTGCCAGCCCCTCATATGCAGATGTTATTACACCTTTAAATCTTTTCGAGCTGTAATTTGTAGAAACGGGATCTTTTGAGCCATACATAATTGCTTTGACCACTCTTTCGGGTAATTCATTAAAAGGAGTGGCGGGATCTATATTAAATGATTCTATTATTGCCCTGATCTTTTTAAATTCTATATTCTGGCCGACAATAAAAGGAATCGCACCCTTATAAATACTCCTTTTCGGATACTTGACCAATTTATTTATATCCACTTTTTTAAAGTGACCCAGTCCGTGACAATTCGGACACATTCCTGCAGGAGTATTAAAAGAAAAAGAGTTCGGTGAAAGCTCGGGATAACTGATCGAACATTTCTGGCAATATTTTTTTTCACTGTAAAGCTTATATGTATCATTTTCGATATCTTTGATTATTAAGTTTCCCCCGGAAAGCTTTAAGGCTGTTTCGACGGATTCACTCAATCTGCTCTTAATACCCTTGTTCATTTTTAGTCTGTCCACAACGACATGAAGTTTGTGAAATTTTTTTTCATTTACTTTTATTTCATCTTCCAAAGTCATTTCTTTCGAGTCAAGTATGATCCTGAAATATCCTTCGGCCTTCAAATAATCCAGAGAATTCTTCAAATTCCCTTTTTGCCTTTCAATATACGGAGAAATAACAGTAAATTTTGTACCTTGTTTTAAATTGGTCATTATATCACTTATTATCTCGTCCACCGATCTGGAACTTACAAGTTCACCGCATGAATAACAGTACTGACGGCCTATTCTGGCGAACATCATTCTGATAAAATCGAATATCTCTGTAACTGTTCCAACTGTTGACCTCGGATTGGAAGAAGATGTCTTCTGTTCA
>JAWOER010000216.1:0-4464 GCA_046482655.1 Candidatus Delongbacteria bacterium
GATGTATATAAAGATGAGATAGAATTCAAAGATACACAGGCCTTAAAGACAAAATTGACTCTTCAGGGACTTGGTGCAGGAGTGATTGATGCATCATTTACATATGCAGGACTTGTCGGTGACGGAGGCAGCCCTCTGGTAGAATTTGAGACACTTATGCCATATTCGGGGTTGGGAAATAAAATTGAAGCTGAACTCGGAATGCTCTTCCCTGTGGGAAATTTTTGGCTTCTGCCGAGAGGACTATACAGAAAAAACCTTATTGATGCTAATCCGATAATAGAACCTTACACAAGCGGATCAACATTCTATCCCGGAGTAACACCGAGAAACAGGGACAAAGATCCTTTCGCTGTACTCGGCAACAGAGAGGCGGTCTCGGCAGAATTCTTCCTGACTTACGATCCCACTCCGGCAAGTTTTTTCTACAACTGGGACAGAATGTGGCGTGAAGATGCTCATTTGGCTTTCAGTATAGGAGCAAATTACACCAGCTATAAAACTGATACAGATTCTCATATGTTCTATTACCTTGAAGGTCAGACAAATGCACCTTTTGGAGTGGGTCTCGAAGCAGCTGATGTCTGGACTGCAAGGGGTACTCTCGTAATGAACCCGAGCACCAGACTTATGATCACAGCCGATTTTACAGCCGGAAGGCAGCAGTCCACGGGAACACCTGAAGGCGGCTCAAAAGAATTTTATACTTTGGGGACAAAATTCAAACTTTATGAAAAACATGTATTAGCATGTACAGTATCAAAAGATTCATGGGGCCCGCTCGACTGGTACAGGCAGTTCAATATAACTTATCCTTGGCAGGTCGAACTCGATTATTCAATGCTTGTTGACAAAGTATATGACGAACTTATGTCGGGCAAAATAGGAATCAAAACACTTTTCAGAACCCTTGACGAAAATTCTCTCGATTTTGAATATGAGAGCGGAATGAACGACTACATGTTCCAGACGGGAATTTACTATAAATTTGTATTTTAAGGATAAGGAGGAATTATGTTAAACAGAGTACTGATAATTTTTACCGGAATACTTATCCTCCTGACAAGCGGATGTGAGGTTAAGAACGGTACTATAGCAAATGAAGTTGAAATACCTCTTGATAACAGACTTGATCTTTACAGCGAAAATGTCGGGATATATCTAAACAAAGATATTCTGGATGATCCTCAGAATCCTTACGCTGACGCCGGTCTTAATCAGGATAATGTCTGGGATTTTTATGACGAATGCCCTTCTCCAAAAGGGAAGTTCTACCTATGGGGCACAATGATGACAATAATACCTATGGGAGAGCATCAGTATTATACTGCTTTATCACTCCATGAACTTTATACGGTTGGAGGCAGCGAGAATGCAAAAAATCAGGCAATAAAAGCCTACAGGGCTGTTCTTGATTACTATTTTGAATCTACCACCTGGTATTTGGCCTGGTGGGTGGGTGAAGAAATCTATTATCCGGCTCACCTTAAACATATCGTAGGCCAGAACCTGTACGATCCTGCTCCGAACAATCTTCTGCCTTTGTTCAGTCAGCCGGTATTTGCTGCTGAAGCAATGGGAGAATGGGGATATGTTTATGATCCCGAGTCAGGTGAATTGTCCAAATGGGATGAATAAATTAATTTATTCATAATTTCCCATATTTTCTATTAGCTCATAGGCTTAATATTTGTTATATTACTCCTGAATTATTGCGGAGTGGGGATGTTCGATATAAAAAAAATTCATTTCATAGGCATAAGCGGAACTCTTATGGGCAACGCAGCTATCTATCTTCAGAAACAGGGATATGAAGTCAGAGGGAGTGATAAAGCATTCTATCCCCCTATCGGCGATATGCTCAAAAGCGAAAAAATGTTTCTTTACAAAGGATTTGACGAAAAAAACCTCGACTGGAAGCCCGACCTTGTGATCATCGGCAACGCGATCTCCAGAGAAAACCCTGAAGCCGAAAGAACGCTGAACGACAGAATGAATTTTATGGCTCTTCCCGAATTGTTAAAATATATGTTTATAAAAGACAAAAATTCGATCGTGGTATCAGGCACTCACGGGAAGACTTCAACAACCTCAATTATCTCGAAAATATTCACTGACGCAGGAAAAGATCCCTCCTATCTGATCGGTGGAGTACCTGTTGGATCGGATACGGGATTTAAGAACGGTAAAGGCGACTATTTCATCATCGAGGGCGACGAATACGATACCGCTTTTTTCGACAAGAGGCCGAAATTCGTTCATTACAAACCGCACTGTCTGATGATCAACAACATCGAATTCGACCACGGGGATATCTACCGCGATATTGATCATATAAAACTGGAATTCTCAAGGCTGGTGAACATCGTGCCTGCGAACGGACTGATCATAGCGAATTACGATGAGCGAAATGTAAAGGATGTTACGGCTAAGGCCCATACGCCCGTCGCCTCGTTCGGTCAGGGTCAAGACTGCCTGTGGCAGATAAAGAATGTGAAAAACGAAGGCTCAAAAACATGTTTTGACCTGTTCAAAGCCGGCGAACTTATCATCTCACCTGTCGTAAAGCGGTGCGGAATTTATCAGGTTTACAATTTCACTGCGGGTATTATAGCTTCACTGTTCTACAACCTTGATAAAAATACTATCCTTGATACTCTCGAAACTTTCGAGGGCGTAAAAAGAAGAATGGAACACCGCGGTTTTGTGAACGGAGCCGAACTGATCGAGGACTTCGCGCACCATCCTACGGCTGTCAGAAATGTGCTTACCGAGGTTCGCGAAGAGTATCCGGATAAAAAGATCATCGCAGCTTTCGAGCCAAGATCGAACACGACCAAACGGAACATCTTTCAGGACGAACTGGCTCAAGCTCTCTCCATCGCTGACTATGTGGCGATCGGCAAGATCGACAGAGAAGATCAGCTCACTTCCGAGGAGAAGCTTGACATGAACAAGTTGCTTGGAGATATAAAAACAAAAGGTAAAACGGCCGTTCACTACGACGACAGCGGAGAAATTGCGGAATATATAAAAAGTAAGGCTGATGAGAATTCGGTTATACTGATAATGACGAACGGCTCATTCGACGGAATTTTTAATAAACTGGGTGTGTAAAAAATGCTGGAACTTAACAAAGATCAAAATATATCAGGCGAGATCAACGAACCCGAAGACAGGTTTATGCTTCTTATACATGTACTCGGCGAAGGTGTGGGCATAGTTGATCAGAACGAAATGTTCATTCTTGCAAACGAGGCTGCGGAAGAAATATTTCAGGTCGGAAAAGGAGAGCTCATAGGAAGATGCGTCAAAGACTTTCTGACAGATGAAGGGATCAAACAGGTAGTAAAAGAAACATCCAAGCGTAAAGAGGGCATAAAAAGCTCGTATGAACTTGAAATAATTACCGCGAAAAAAGAAAAGCGTATCATTATCATAACTGCCACCCCGTACCTCAACAAACAGCAGAATTTCGAGGGCTCTCTCGGAGTTTTCAGAGACATTACCGAAAGAAAAAGAATGGAACACGAGCTTATAAGCTTAAATGCAGACAAGGACATGTTCATGCAGATCCTTGCGCACGATCTTCGAGGACCTTTTTTGGGTCTGATGTCATATTCCGATATGCTCCTTAAAAATTTCCGCAAGCTTAACGAGGATAAGATCGAAAAACAGCTTACTCATATCAACCGCACTTCAAAAGCTACTCACGGACTTCTTGAAGATCTGCTTATCTGGTCAAAATCTCAGGCTGGAAAGCTTCCTTTTAAACCCGTAGAACTTGATCTTGCAGAAATAGCCCGGGATGTACTTTCAGAAAAGATCGGAAATGCAGAACTGAAGCAGATCGTTCTTGAAAACACAATTGCCGATAATACGGGCATATACGCAGACAAGAATATGCTCAAGACAATTCTGAGGAATCTGGTCTCGAATGCGATCAAATTCAAGAACAGGAACGGCAGTATAACACTCAAAGCTGTCGAAGGATCTGACGGCACGGTCATAACCGTATCGGACACAGGAATAGGCATTTCTGCCGAAGATATCGGAAAGCTCTGGAATTCAGCTAAACCGCATACGACCGACGGTACTGAGAATGAATCAGGAACAGGTCTGGGACTGCTTTTATGCAAAGAATTTACGGAAAAGCACGGCGGCACGATCGAGGTTGAAAGCGAATTTGGAAAGGGCACGGACTTTATCGTGAGGTTTCCAAATGCAAAGGCAGTTAAATGTCAGAACTGATCAGGCTTCAAAAATATCTCGCCGATAAAGGCGTAGCTTCACGAAGAAAGTGCGAGGAATTCATAGCAGACGGACTGGTGAAGGTCAACGGCAAAGTCGTGACTGAGCTCGGAACCAAGGTAGATCCCGAAGCAGATCTCGTCGAATACAATGAAAAGAAAATAGAATCCATCAAATCAGATTACATATACATTATGCTCAATAAGCCTGTGG
>JAWOER010000062.1:0-5812 GCA_046482655.1 Candidatus Delongbacteria bacterium
CTAAATAATCTGTATGAGAGCAGCCTTTTTCGCCTTTTCTTGACGATATGTGGAATTTAGGAACAGAATCGCCCCAAGTATTAACAACTTCTGCAAGCAGATCTTTCAAATCGCCGTCCGCCGGATTACAGTCATGGTGCATGATATCGAACACCGCGGGTATCTTTAACTCTCCGCAGATCTCAAGCACATCGTCAACATCGTAGGATCTGTCATCATTCTCAAGTATGAGCATTCTTTGTGCCTTTTTTGACAATTTGGAGAAATTCTGTATAAACCTCTTTTTTGCAGAAACTTTATCACCGTAAACTCCGCCGACATGAATGACGATATTCCCTTTTTCCGGCGAGATCAGATTTAGAACTTCCGCATGATATTCGATGTCCCTTAACGCATTTTTCACCACTTTGTCATCAGGCGAGTTGAGAACGGAATACTGTCCCGGATGCATGGAAAAACGCATTTTGTATTTTTCTCCCAGCTGACGGACTTTCTTGAACTCTTTATCGAAATCTTTTTCCCAGTCAAACGAAAACTCCGCGTGTGAAGCGAATGGTATCAGCTCCGATCCGATCCTGAAAAAATGGATTCCTTTCTCAGCGTTCCAATTGATAATATCCCCGAGTGAGTTCAGATTATACTTGACCGTCTCGAAATATTTTTCCTTATTCAAATTCGCAAGCCTGAAAGTCTTATTCGTCGTTTTTTCCAGCGACATATTTATGCAGGCATAGCCTAAGTATCTCAGTTTCATTTTAGCCCTTTAACTTTCTTATACCTGAAACAGCTCATTTCGTGGTCGTTCACCATACCGACTGACTGCATCATCGCGTAAATTATGGTCGATCCGATAAAGCTCATTCCCCGTTTTTTCAGATCTTTAGAGATCACATCTGAAAGCTCGCTCGTAGCCGGTACATCACTAATAGTATTTATCTTATTATCGATCACTTTTCCGCCCGTGAAGCTCCAGAAATACTTATCGAACGATCCGAACTCTTTTTGTATCTCAATAAAAACCTTCGCATTCTTGACCGCCGACTTTATTTTGAGCCTGTTACGGATGATCCCCGAATCCTGAACAAGTTCTTCTATCTTCTTGTCATCGTACTTCGCAACCTTTTTCACATCAAAACTATCGAAAGCTTTGCGGTAATTATCCCTGCGTTTAAGAATGGTTATCCATGAAAGCCCCGCCTGAGCACCCTCAAGCACGATGTGCTCGAAGAAATGTCTGTCATCATGCACCGGAACTCCCCATTCCTCATCGTGATATTTTATATATATCTCGCCGTTTTTCTGGCACCATTGACAGCGTTTCTTATTCATAGATTTCCTCATTGCCTTCTTCTTAAATTGGAATACACTCCAATTTTTCTGCCATTTATCTGGAGTACACTCCTAAATATAACCTGACCTAAATTTAAACTCTTTAGTTCAAAAAACAAAATTATATTTGTTGATAATAGTTTAAATTTTGTTTAGTTTTAAATTAATTCACAAAAAGAGGTTTTTTGTATGATCGATTTTTTTTACGACCGCAGAAGCAGAGCCATATTGGTGTTCGGTTTATATTTGCTTTTTTTTATAGCAGGTCTGATTATGTCTTATTCGGGACTCAAAAAGTTCACGGTTTCTGCTATCAAAAAGCCTAACGGCAGGGTCGAAGTGTTTGTTAAAGACCGCTCACTGTTCTTTATCAAAAGTAACAGCAGAAAGATCGCACCTGTAACCAACATAAGGTTTTTTACAGAGACTGCCGAAGATAAAAGTCTGAACACATTCGTCATACTTTATACACTAAAAGGTGAGCACAGGCTGTACGGCTCAAAGGCAGAACTGCACGATAAGGAAAAAAGAAACCTGTATAATGAATTGCAGTTTTTTATTGACGACGCGGACAGATCCGAGTTTTTCAGATCTTTCTCTTTTAACAGGATTTATGGTTACATTGGGTTAATAATAATGATACTCTCGGGGTATTTAACGGTCATCAGTTATAAAAATATTCCTGCACAGGAACATAAAAAGAACATAAACCTCAGATCTGTTTTACACAAACTGACCGGCAAATTACTGTCACTCACAAAATCCTCTAAAAAAAGTTTCCGGCCTCACCCCCGGGCGGAAACTCGAACTGATGATCTTTTTGATGAAAATTTAAAGATTTTAATTATAGCATTCGACAGTGCAAAAATGAGCGATCCTGAAATATTTAATTTTGCGGCAGATAAAAATATTACAATAGCCTGCAATAAAAATAACAGGAACAAAATTATTAACAAATTCGGCAGTTCTTACCGGTATATCTCATTCGATGAAAACGAAAATGAACTGCAGGCGCTTTTGGTCTATATTGAGCACCTCGGCGATTTTGCAGGCTATTTAATTATCTCTTCAGAACCTGATAATGATATTAGAAATAAGAAAATAGCGGAACTGTATAAATTCCATAAAGAAAATAATTCTGAATGTACACTGGCCACAACAATTAAAAACGCTTCGGAAAGAAAAAAGGGTTTTATTATACGCAATATTGCCAACAGGATAGTAAAGATAGGTGATCCTGAACGATCAACAGAAGAAGCTTTTGCAGGAATATACTGTTTTAACACAACAAAATTATTCTCCACAGTAACGAAATATCGGGCAAATAATGCAGGTTTAGACCTGTCTGCAATTATTGAAGAATACGGAAAAAAGAATTACCGCATGAGTTCTTTTTTGGTAACAGAAAAAACTAAAGAAAAATCATTCGCACACCCCTCTGTCAAAGATGAACAGAAAACTGAAAAACGAGTGAAAACTGCAGGAGTCATCGTAACTTCTCAACATACCCAGCCCCAGCATGTGGACAGACAGTATAAAGCTTTGTCATTACCGCAAATTGAACGCACTTTTATTATCGTTCGTTCTGAACAGATTGATGATATAAAATTTCTGCTGCAGGGGGCTTTCGAGTTAATAGTGACAAACGATGATCTTGGTGACGGATATGATGTACTGAAAGCATACGATGAATTAAAAGAACATAAGGGGGACACAATCGTTATTCCCGATATTGACACTGTTATTACTCAAAAAATCGTGGAAAAACTGATCGATCTCCATTCCTCAGGTTCAGACATCTGTACATACTTAACAAAGAACGATCTACCTGTGCTATATTGTGTAAGAACAAGTTATTTTACATATGCGGTAAAAAGAATAATAAAGGATGATGAGACAAAAAAGTATTACCTTTCACAGATAATAGAAATTCTTATCAATGACAAGAAAAAAGTAACTAGGATATCTCTTGAAGATTGGAATAGTTAAATATAGCAGGGCGGGTAATAATAAATATAAATTAGTGATCAGATAATCTTGTCCTGAATTCACCGATGGTAAATGAATCTTCAATTTTATGATCTGCGACAGCTGTTCTTCTTAATTCTTTTAGATAGGCATATGTGCCGAGTTTATCACCGATATCGTCCGCCAGTGTTCTTATGTAGGTACCCTTAGAACAGTGTATTCTGACCTTAAAACTCTCTGTTTCGATTTCTATGATCTTTATTGAGTGGATCGTGATCTTTCTAGGTTCTCTTTCTACTTCTATGCCTTTTCTGGCAAGCTCATAAAGTCTTTTGCCGTTCTTTTTTATCGCGGAAAACATCGGCGGGAGCTGTAAACTTTCGCCTTTACAGCTTTTAACTGCATCAGTTATCTCTTCTTTAGAAACTTTTTTATCAGATCCGGCAATTACTTTTCCTGTTCTGTCGAATGAATCAGTCCTTTTTCCCAGCTTAATTTCCGCCTCGTAAACTTTATCGGCAGCCATCAGGCTGTCCTGTATTTTTGTAGCTTTTCCTACAAGAAGTATCAATAGTCCCGTAGCAAAAGGATCAAGCGTACCTGCGTGACCAATTTTTTTGATCTTGAGAATAGAACGCATTTTTGCCACGACATCAAAACTTGTCCAGTCCGGTTCTTTGTCTATCAGAGCTATAAATCCGTCGGGAAGGGGTCGTGGTATTTTTAAATTTCTGCTTAATATGATCATCGGGTTATTCAGATCCGTAATATTTAAGGCAGATGCGCTTTAGTTCTGTCATTATTGTAACCTCGAGTTCTTCGAACGATCCGTAAAATTTTATTCCTGCTGCGTTTTTGTGGCCCCCGCCATTCCATTTTGATGCAAACTCGCTTACATTAAAATCGCCTTTCGATCTTAAGCTTAATTTATAAAAATCATCACCGTTCTTTCGAATAAAGACTGACACTTCTGCTTCTTCTATTGAGTTAAGGGTCATGAGCACAGGCTCATTTTCGATCAGAGGGTTCAGAACCTGATCGTTATAGGCAACCGCAAGTCTTTCTTTACCGAACAGTTTTATCTTTGTAATGATTTCGCTTATCTTGACAGTTTCAGAGTAACTGAGCCTTAAGAATATCCTGTCGGTAATGTCGGCAAGATCTGAACCGCGTAACATCAGCTCTCTGACCGCTTCAATCGTTTTTATATTAGTATTTCCGAAACGCAGTCCTCCGGTATCTGAAAGGACTCCGCTCAAAAGAGAATCGGATATTTCTTTTGTTATCTTTATGCCATTATGGGTAAATATTTTGATGAGTATCTCTGAAGCTGACGAAGCTGTCGGATCAATATAATTAACCGTGCCGAAATCATCATTTGTAAAATGATGATCGATATTTATAATATAGGCATTCTCTGCCACAAGTTCCCTTACTTTGCCGATCCTGTCAAAATTAGCTGTATCCAGTACTACAATATTTTCAAATTTTTTTTTAAATGAATCATCGTACCGGACAAAAGAAGATCTTGTTTCTCCGAGAAGAAAATTAAATCTTTCGACGAACTTGTCCTCATTTACAATAAGAGCTTTTTTCCCGATCTGCTTAAGCGCCCAAAACACAGCACAGCAGGCACCAATATTGTCACCGTCAGGAGCATGATGGGCAGTAATAAGAAAATCATTCCTCCCCTTTAAAAATTTACCTATTTTTTCGAGCGTTTCATTCATCTTTGTCTTTTTTGACAGAATTAAGCAGCTCTTCGATCTTGTAGGCATTATCCAGGGTGTCGTCATAAAAAAATCTGAGTTCCGGCATTTTTCTCAAGGACATATATTTTTGCAATTTCATTCTGATCTGTTTGTTGTTATGCCTTAAAAGCTTACCTGTCTCTTCTATACTGTCGGGATCATTTCTGATCGAAGAATAATATATGTTCGCCACAGAAAGGTCCGGACTGATCTTAACATGGTTGATACTTGCCGATTTTAATTTTTCAATGTTAAGATCTTTAAAAATGATCTTTGACAGTGCTTTTTTCAGTTCTGATGATATTCTATGTATGCGCTTTGATCCTGTCATACTTCCAGTTTCCTCTGAGTCTCTTTATATTCAAATACCTCAATTATATCATTTTCTTTCAGATCATTAAAATTCTCTATTCCTATGCCGCATTCATAACCGGCCACTACTTCTTTCGCATCATCTTTCATTCTCTTCAAAGAATTCAGTTTTCCCTGATATATTTCAATTCCGTCCCTTATCACTTTCAGAAGAGCGTTTCTTATAACCTTGCCGCTTAAAACATAACATCCTGCGATGGTACCCATTTTGGGTACTTTAAAGAGTTGTCTGACCTCTGCGGTTCCAAGTAATTCCTCGGTAACAAGTGGTTTAAGCATTCCCTCAAGAGCGTTCTTTATATCCTCAAAAAGGTCATAGATGATGCTGTATATTCTTATTTCCACTTTCTTCTGGTTGGCCAGCTCTTTCGCCTTTGCGTTAGGCCTTACAT
>JAWOER010000109.1:0-4089 GCA_046482655.1 Candidatus Delongbacteria bacterium
GACAGGGTAAAGAAGATCAGCAAAGAAAGAGCAAAACTGCAACCTGTTATCGAAAAGTTCGATAAACTCTTAAAGATCGAGGATGATCTGTCACAGGCAAAAGAACTATCAAAGAACAGTGACAAAGAGATCGTTGCTATGGCGGAAGCGGAAATTGAAGAACTTACCCCTTTACAGGAAGAGTTAACAGAAGAGCTGAAAATGCTCCTTGTGCCGAAAGACCCCAACGACAATAAGAATGTCTATCTCGAGATAAGAGCCGGAACAGGCGGAAATGAGGCTGGTCTTTTTGCTTTTGACCTATATCGGATGTATCAGAGATATTCAGAAAAAATGGGCTGGAAATTTGAGACTGTTGACTATATTGAAACCGGTCCCAACTTTCTAAAAGAGGCTATCGTGGAGGTTTCGGGTGAAGAAGTTTACGGAAAATTAAAATACGAATCGGGGGTTCACAGGGTCCAAAGAGTACCCGCCACAGAAACTCAGGGACGAGTACACACATCGGCAGCTTCGGTCGCCGTTCTTCCCCAAAAACAAATAGAAGAGATCGAGATCGATCCTAAAGACCTAAAAATTGATACTTACAGGTCACAGGGAGCCGGCGGACAACATGTCAACACATCCGATTCTGCTGTCAGGATAACACACCTTCCCACAAACACAGTGGTCACATGCCAAAACGAAAGATCACAAATGAAGAACAGGCATTCGGCGATGAAAATTCTTGCATCCAAGTTACAGGAAGCAGAAGAACAGAGGATCGCGGCAAAAGAGACACAGTCCAGAAAATTACAGGTGGGATCAGGCGACAGGAGCGCAAAAATCAGGACATATAACTTCCCTCAGGGAAGAATGACCGATCACCGCGTAGGGCTTACCCTGTATAAGCTTGATTCGATCATGGCCGGTAATATTGAGGAAATAATCGAGACACTGATACTCGAGGACAAAGCCGAGAAGCTCAGAACAGGAGTATAAAGCCCTGATCTATCCTAAAAAAGGATGGCCGGGAAGGCAGAAAAACTTCGGAGAATTCTCTTGAAGGTATTAAGCAGGATATTTTACTACTCGATTCTCATTTTAATCATTATTTCTGCTTCGTACAAGCTGCTGCAAAAAGCCGTACTCTCCCCTATTGTCAAAAGAAATATTATCGAAAATGTCGGACCAGCCGTCAATGCAGACAGATTTGACCTTGAAAGTATTTCCTTCGGATTCACGGATATCAGCGCAAAAAATATTGTTTTCGAAAAAGAAAATGTCAAAATAATATTTAAAGACTTTAGGGCGGATTTCTCTGTCTGGGAAACCCTTATAGGGCTGATAAAATTTAAAGGTCTGTCGCTACGAGCAGAATCTGTCACCATATCGAACTGTCACATTACCGTTGAGCCCGAGACCAGACCGTCAATTGAAGATGAATGGGAATTTGAATTCAAAGAGTTTGAAAAAATCGTTGATTTTCTCAAAAAAAATGATTACATCAGATCTGTTGATATAAAAGATCTGAACCTGACATATATCTCCGATCTCGCGCTTCCGGTATTCAGAGATATGAACGGAAAGGCGGAATATACCGGAGATGATAAGATAACTTTAGAGCTCGGGGGAAAATCTTTCAGTTCCGAAAATGATAATATTTTTCTTAAAGGACTGATCGATCTGAGTGATTATACGGCAGATCTTGAGCTGAGTTCAAAGAGCGAGAAGCCAATAAATTTTAGATCCCCTTTCGGATTGTACAGCATAAATAATGCACTTTACTCCGGCAACGCAAAACTGGAAATTAAGAAATTACCCGAGGAAAAATTTTCACTTTCGGCAGATTTTAAACTCACAAATCTTGATGCCCTTATTGACGATCATATATTTATTGAGAATTCGGGTATCGAACTGTCCTATTACAACGGAATGATCTCTGTTCAGGATATAAACGGCAAAATAAACGGTATCCCTTTCAGCGGGAGCGGCAGGTTGTTTAGCATGCTTTCTCCCAACGGCGATATATTTATTGATATGGTCAATATTAAAAAAGAGCAGATATACAATGCTCTTTCAAAGATAGAATCAGATAACGCACTCTCCGGAGTACAGCTGGGAGATAATAACTCTCTTAAGGTACATCTCAGCGGCGACATGCTTGATCCTTCAGTATATTTTGATCTGAAACTTGGAGATTTGATCGTCAGGAACATGATCATAAATGATACTGAATGCTCCGGTATATACAGCTCCGGCAACCTTAAGATCAAAGATGCGAGCATACTTACTTCCGGTATTGCATTAAATTTTGAGGGAATAATATCCGATGTTTTCAAAAAGTACCGCAAATATGATATTGATTTTAAAGGAACCGGTGCACTTTTCAGGAATATATTTTTTCTCAATTCAGAAAAAATAAAAAATTATTCGACTATTATCAATGGAAATATCACCGGACAGGGAAGCACAATACCCAAATTAAAAGCCGAACTAAAAGCTTTTAACTTCAAAAATATGAACGAAAAACAGCTTGTCTGCGATATAGAACTGGAAGATGAAGAGTTCTCGGTTAATATTTTGGATGATGACCTTAACACGGTTGCGCTGGGAAAATATTCATTGAACGATAAAAGTTATTCGTTACAGGGCGACGACTTTGCGGGCTTTTATGATCTTATCTACGGCAGAAATATACTCAGGGACAATAGCATATATTTTTCCCTAAAGGGAGATCCTGAAAATTTCTCTGTAAACGCCGGATCAAAAAATAAAAATTCATTATTCTACGGTCAGCTCGATGCCAAATTTGATCTCAGCAATCCTGTTCTGGAATCTTTTGTTAACTGGATGCCGGGAGACAGCGAAGCACTCACAAAACCTGTAAATTTCAGGATCAGGAAAAAGAACAGGGCAATACATGTGTCGAATATCCTTTTTGACTACGGCAAGGTCAGCGGAGATATTACTCTTAACCTTATAAATACTGCCGTAGCGGGCAAACTGGATATAGAAAGTATTGATCTGGGCAGATTTTTTAATATAAGAGACCTTACAACGAAAACAGATCTTTCACTTCTGCTAAAGGGCAGGCTCCCGGAAATAAGGACAGAACTCTTTATTAACGAGAATGTATTGAATTTTAAGGGTGCTTCGGGCGACAGTATCCAACTGGCGGGAAATGCTCATATCACCACAAAAGGCAAAGATATTATTATTGACGATCTGAACCTTTACAGGGGTCTGAACAAAGTTTTGAGTATGACAGGAGACATTTCCGGCCTGAAACACCTTCAACTGTCAACAAAAGGCAGAGCACAGGCGGATATTTTTAACGCATTTTTCAAAAATTATAAATTTACAGGCCGGATCGACTATAAAGCGGACTTTACCGGAGAAATAAAAGAGCCGAGAATTAAAAATTCCGAGATAAATTTTACCGACGGTTCTGTAAATGGCGACAGGATAAATAACATTGAAGTTGTAACCACAGAATTCGACAGCACCGGAGTTGTCATAAGAAAATTAAAAATAGATGCCGGAAGATATTTCAACCTGGATGCCGAAGGTTTTTTGCCCTATAAAGATTCAGAAATATTTTTGACGGGAAATTTTTACGGAGATATCATCGGCTATGCCGCAAGGAAAGTGAAATTTATATCGGATGCTTCTTCCGAGATCGAAGGAAAATTTACAATTGACGGAAAATATGATGATATACGGATAAGGGACCTGGAACTTTATATCCTGGATGGACAATTCAAACCTAAAAGCGCACAGGGGGCATTTAAAAATATCAAGTCTAAGATAGTCGTTAATGAGAGATCCGAAGTCGATATTATAAAATTTGTCATGGACGCGGAGAAAAGCGGCGGTAAAATTGAAATTTCCAATATGCTGAACAGCAAAAAGTACGGTGATATTACCATGCAGGGATCTCTTAATATCGGACACCTGCTTATTAAAACAGACGATAAGGGATTCAATTATAATTTATTCAGAATGATGCTTCCCGGCGATTATGGTAATTTTTGTAAGGACCGGTGTGATCGTATCCCTGTCCTGCAGGAACGACAGACGCAAGGGCGGTGACAGAAGAAAAACCGG
>JAWOER010000132.1:0-4335 GCA_046482655.1 Candidatus Delongbacteria bacterium
AGGATGCTTGTAGTCAACCCTCCTCTATTTCCCGATGAAAAGATAGATGAGTTTTATGATTGTAGCTTTGAAAAAAAACCGCACCCTGACTATAAGAAACCTATTCCGGCTTATGATATGATTAGAAATTCGATCACCATACACAGAGGATGTTTTGGAGGATGTACTTTCTGCTCAATTTCTCAGCACCAGGGCAAATTTACGGCATCAAGATCTGAAAGATCAATCATAAAAGAGGTACGACAACTCTCATCAAAATCCGTAACCGATCTGGGCGGTCCCTCTGCAAATATGTACAGAATGAAAGGCAGGGATCTTGAAAAATGCAAGATATGCTCAAGATATTCATGCCTGTTTCCAGATATCTGCCGGAATCTTGATACCGGTCACGAACATCTGCTGGAGTTGTATGAAAAAGTAAAAGAGCACAAAAGGGTCTTCATAAACAGCGGCATCAGGCATGAACTGGCTGTTCTGGACAAAAGCTATATTGAAGCTTTAGCAGAAAAATTTACATCGGGCATACTCAAAATAGCTCCCGAGCACACAGAAAAAGACATTTTGAAATTAATGCTCAAGCCGGAAATATCAAAGTATGAAGAATTTATTTCTCTTTTTAGAAAGTATTCCAAAAAGGAGCAGTATGTTGTACCATACCTTATATCTTCTTTTCCGGGTGTAACCAAAGAAAAGGCTCAGGACATGAGTGACTATCTCAGGATCAATAAAATAAGAGTGGAGCAGGTTCAGGATTTTATTCCGCTTCCAATGACCATAGCAGCCTGCATGTATTACACAGAAAGAGATTATTTTACAAAAAATAAAATTTATGTAGCCAAAACATATCGGGAAAGACATCAGCAAAAAAAAATGATACAGTGGTGGAAAAAATGAAAAAAATATATTTTTTATTAATTCTGATGATTTTTCTTTTTTCCTGTTATAACAGATCAAAAAGCTGCTCTTACGATGTGTCAGAGCTGGGTACTATTAATTCCATTAAAGAAATTAAAGGTAAGATGTTTATCCTCAACGGAACAAATTCATCGATACATTTGCTCGATAAGGGCAAAACAGTCTCTTTCAGAAATATTGATGTTAAGGGCAGAGATTTTTTACTGGATTTTTGTATTTCTCAAGATACTGTATTTTGGTCAAATACATATGATAAAATATTTATTTCTCTTAATTCCGATATAATTGATACAATTATGATCGATGATCCGGATAAGATAGAGAAAAGAGGTGAAGAACTTTTTATCACATCAAGGATCCCAAAAAAAGGATTTTTTTCTCTGCGGAAAATATCATTATCTTCTGGTAAAATAATTTCAGAAACTTTTTTAAATGATGAAAAAATAACAAATGCAGTGTTTTCGAAAACAAGTATAAAAGCAGATAAAGATAAAATATATCTTGTTAACCCTATAAAAAACAGACTGGAGATATATAACAGTGAATTAGATATCTTATCGTTTACAGATCTTGAGCAGGATTATTCTTATGGAAACTTATTTGTGACGAATGAAGAAGTCCGTATAATATGTGAAAAGAATAATTCTCTGTTCCTGTGTATATCAGGCTTTGAAAAAGACCCGAGTTTTATAAATTTGAACACTTCTTCGGAAAACATAGATATAGTTTCATCATATGTCTCACTGGGCAGTGTTTATCTGTATGATTTTATCAGATCTGAAATAATTTTTTTACCCCTCTAAATTCTTTTTTTTAGGTTTGACAAACAAGTGCAAAATGATTAAAATACAGCTGCAATGTTTGAGGTAATTTTTATAAGGATACACCGATGATAAAAAGGTTATATATTGTACTGTTTTTCGTAAATATATCTGCACTTTCTGCTTCTACAGGCGGAAGCGAAGTAAATATCACGCACCAGATGACCGTCTTTGTTTTTCAGCTCGGTATAATCATTTTTGCAGCCAAATTTTGTGGAATGTTATTCGAAAAGTTCAAAATGTCGGGAACTTTGGGAGAAATCGTGGCAGGAATAATTATTGGTCCGTATATGCTGGGTAGCTTTTCTCTTCCTTTGCTGGGATTTCCCGAAGGACTTTTTCCTGCAGGATCGGGAGTCATTCCGATATCTTCAGAATTATATGGAATATCAATTATTGCTTCTATAATACTCCTTTTTACATCCGGTCTGGAAACGGATATTAAATTACTATTAAAATATATTTTCAGCGGGGGTATAGTCGGTATAGGGGGTGTAATATTTACCTTTATTCCCGGAGCTATGGTCGGAATGTTTTTTTTGGATAAACCGTTCCTTAGCCCCGAGTGTCTCTTTCTGGGTATAATGAGCACAGCTACCTCTGTAGGTGTGACGGCAATGATATTATCCAAGAACAAATTTATGGAATCGCCGGAGGGCGTAACAATAATGTCCGCAGCAGTTATTGATGATGTTTTCGGTATAGTTTTTTTATCGATCGTAGTTGCAGTATCCGCCGCGCTCACCATGGGCGGACCGGTTGACTGGTCTCATATTGGGGTTGTATCTTTTAAAGCTATTGGAGTTTGGCTGGGACTCACCGCTGCCGGGCTGGTCTTGTCCAAAAAATTAAGTTCTTTCTTAAAAAAATTCAGATCAAAATACGCCTTTGCCGTCATGTCATTGGGAATGGCACTTTTTTTGGCGGGACTTTTTGAAAAAGCCGGTCTTGCTATGATCATAGGAGCATATGTAATGGGATTGTCCCTTTCAAATACCGATATCAGTTTTGAGATACAGGAAGCGGTTCATCCCACAAAAGAGTTCTTTGTGCCCATTTTCTTTGCCGTAATGGGAATGATGGTCGATCTTAGTACAATAACCGCAGGAACTCTTTTATTTGGCTTTATCTATGCACTTGTGTCACTTTCAGGAAAAGTTGCCGGTTGTGGTATTCATGCCTTGTTTACAGGATTTAATAAAAAGGGTGCTCTTCGGATAGGACTGGGAATGATGCCCAGGGGAGAGGTTGTTCTTATCATTGCGGGAATAGGATTGTCGAACGGGTTCATGGACCAGAATATTTATGGGTCTGCGGTAATGATGGTTCTGTTGAGCATAATACTTACACCTGCACTACTGAGCTATTCGTTAAAGATTCCGGGAAGGGGAACCAAAAAACCGCTCACGAAAGAGGAGCAGGACAGCTATCTTATTGATATGCAGAACGCTGAACAGGCCGATATTCTGCTTCAGACAATTATACAGTATTTTGATAAAGAAGGCTATTTTATTACAAAACTTGTTTTAGATTACGATGTTTATCAAATAAGAAAGGGCGGTACTTTCCTTAAACTTTTAAAAGGATCCAAAGAAGAGAATGCGAACAGGCTCAATTTTATTGCCAGAAAAGAGGATATCGAATTTGTTAAAGAACTGGTATATGAAGCTATGGTCAAGCTCGAATACAATTCCAGTCAGATACTGAAAAAGGTCGACCTTAAAGAAATGAAGAAATCTTCGCATAAACTGAACAGGGCGAAGATTAAGATCAATTATGATATATCAAAAATATTGGATCCCTCTTGTGTGATAATGGATATGAAAGCTGATAATAAGTCAGACGCGATCGGTGAGCTTGTTGATCTTCTGGCAATAAACGACAAGATCTGCGACAGGGATGCTATATACAAAGAAGTTATGACCAGAGAAAGCGTGATAAGTACAGGAATGCAGAACGGGCTTGCAATACCTCATGCAAGAAGCGAAGGGCTCGAAAGCACACAGATCGCCATAGGAATAAAAAGATCCGGTATAGAATTTGAATCTTTAGACGGGAAACCTTCCAAAGTGATCATCCTTCTTGTTTCATCCACCAAAAAGGATGATCCCCATATATTTGTTCTGTCTGCGATCTCTGCCTACTTTCATGACATTCAGAGTATAGAGGAGTTTTTGAGTCTTGAGAACGAAAAAGAGATAGTTGATTTTTTTAGGCTTGAGGGAAATAAAAGAAGCCTGATCAAAAAAGTGGTCAGACGATTTGGGATATAGGGATCTTTCGTAATGTTGATATTTCCGGTAAATATCAGCGGATCCTTTCACCCAGCAACACAACATCTCTAAGATTTTCCAGCGTGCGGGCTTTGAGCCATTTCTTTTCAAATTCAGGGTCTCTAACTATCTGAGCTATGGCAGATATCGCTCTCAAATGGAAGTTTCTTTCATCTCTCGTTCCCACCAAGACGAAAACGGCCTTGATATCATTCTTATTTTCGGTAAACTCAAAACCTTTCTTTCCTCTAAACATAAATATCTCAAATATTTTGGATCCTTCAATTATAATATGCGGTATCGCAATAAAATCAGTCAAAGCGGTA
>JAWOER010000171.1:0-3228 GCA_046482655.1 Candidatus Delongbacteria bacterium
TTATAGATAACGAGACCTTATATTTTATTGACGGAGCTGTTTTCGCACCGGGAGAAAAGAAGTATCCTTTCGTCATACAACTAAAGCTTATGTCTGAAACCGTTAATTTTTTAGAACGGGAATAAAATGGATATTTTTTACAGGCCTCCAAAGATCTTCAGGATTATGTTTCCCGGGATGATCTGGGAAAACAATGAAGATAAGATATTGCTGACTATTGACGACGGACCCTCGGAGTTCACACACAGGATACTGGATGTGCTGGACAGATTCAGGATAAAAGCCGTATTTTTCTGTACAGCAAAAAATATAGAAAAATATTTTAATGAAACAAACGCGATCATCAGATCTGGTCATAAGATCCAAAACCACGGTTACACTCACAAAAGAATGATATTCCGAAGTAAGAGCTTCAATTTTCGTGAATTAAAAAAGAGTACCGGTATTATAAAAGATATTACCGGCGAATCACCACGGTTTTTCAGACCGCCCTACGGATTGTTCAACAAAAACACTCTGGATGCTGTCCGCATGACCGGATCAAAAATGATGATGTGGTCATTCCTGAGTGGTGATCATACGGCTGATTTTGCAGATGTAAGAAGACTTACGGACACCTATCTAAAAAAAAATTCAATTATTGTCATGCATGATAATAAAAAATCTGCAGAAATTTTTGAGGATAGCCTCGGGTATATTGTAAGGGCGGCAAAAGACAGAGGATATTCTTTTTCGCTGTTCTAATAAAAAGAAAAAAAATGTTTGCATTTAGGAGAAAAATGATGCAAATTATCAATGTATTGTACAAATACACTGGTTGCAAAGATTTGAAAATGTTGAAATTGAGTAAAAAATAATAATATAAACGGAGGATAAACAGATGAGAAAAATATCCGCAATATTTTTGTCGGTTTTGTTTCTGCTGATAGTTTTTGTTCAGAAAGGATGTGTAAAATCAACAGAACCCGATACATTTGAAGCCGGGGTGGAAATAATATCACCTTCAAACGACACTGAATATCTTGTAGGTCAGGAAATTCCGGTCACAGCAAAGCTTTCAGGTTACACTTTTGAATACTCTGAGATCAGATATTATTTTGGTGAAAGTGAAACTCCTGCTGCCGTTTTTTCAAAAGCAGAGATCGAAGAACTGGCAGAAACCCAGGAAAAGGATGCAGAGTTTACTGTAAATATACCTACGGAAAGCATGACAGCCGGCGGGACCAATCTTACTGTTGAGGCACTAGACTCGTACAGTAACTCATACACAGCCATGAGAACGATCAGCTTTTTTGTGCCCTACGCCACTGTACTGATAGATATAACTGATCCGGTAGATACCGATCAGCTTATACAGGGAGAAACTGCAACCTTTCAGATAGACTTAGAAAGTCCTAACGGACTGGAATATTTTGATGAGATAATTTTGTACCTGAATGATGTGAGAATACAGGACCCGATCCCGCTGGATACACAGGATTCAACATACACTTTTGACCATCAGATCGAGTCAACCGGGCTGGAAACAGGCAATTATGAATTCAAAGTTGTATTGAATTCTATAGGCGATGAATCAGTGGAAGGCACAAAAGATTTTGCGGTTATCGAGGAAACATCGACCCTGGACCTTACTATATTGAGCCCCGATGACGCACTTGAATTTAATCTTGGAGAACGAATTGAGGTAGAGGTTCAGATAGAGGGAAATCTGACGCATTTTAAAAGTTTGAGTGCTTATATTGGTGATATTTCCGAGCCGATCTATGAATCAGCAGATGCCAATGAATTCAAAACATTCGATTTTGCGACAGGGGACTATTCAGCCGGTGATTACACACTAAAGGTTAAACTTACAAATATTAACGATATATCTCAAACGAAAGAGCTGGATTTCACCCTTATAGAATATATTCCCACTTTTGTTAAGGAAGGAGAGGAAGGCTATGCGTTAAAATCTGTTATACAGACCTTCGACAACGGTTATCTTACCGTAGCATCGGACGAAGCAAACGGAACAAGGGTGGTAAAATACGACAAAGAGGGAGAACTGCTCTGGTCAGAAAATATTGCGGCGAATGTCGGTATTGCAGAAAGCGTATGCGAAGATACTGATTATGATAAAGGATATGTACTTGCGGGATGGAGAATGGACGGCAGCATAAAAGATACATGGCTAAGAAAGATCGACCATAACGACGGAAGCCTTATTTGGAATAAGCATTTCGGATATGACCACTGCGACGACGGTGCAACTGTTATCAAAAAATCTATTGATGACGGATATGTGATCGGAGGATGGACCTACAATTATCTGGGCACCGGCGAATACACTGTCAGCGGTGAATGCTACGAAGAGACTTATACTCTTGATACAGGATATGATGTAAGACTGCTAAAAGTTTACAGCAACGGAAATGAAGTCTGGGGTTACAACAGATCTTATGTTTCACACCGTCAGTGGAGAGATATCACCGGTCATAAAGATGAAATTAGCTGCATAGACCCTGATACCGGTGATGAAATAACAGAAGATTATCTCTATATCAGAAAGATGGGAGACCAGTATATAACCGATCTTCAGGTCAAAGAGGATGGCAATTATATCGTTACAGGATGGAACAATCATTATCTTTACAACTCAGGTTCGGATGCATCCAAAAAAGATATGTTCTATGCTGAATTCGATTTTTACGGAGGTTTCGTAAACGGAATGACCTGGGCAAGAATGGGGGCCTACGATACTGAACATCTCGCGGGAGAGGATGATTTTGACCCATATATTAATGTGGAAATTGTTAATGCCAATGCTCTTGGTGATTTTGCAGAAGACGAGGTGGGATACGGACTTGTTGAATCTCACGGCGGCTACGGCGGTGATGTGGTTATGGCAGGATCAACATTCCAGGATGATGACAGACCGGTAAAAGAACGCTTAAACGACGGATGGGTCGTAGAATTCGGTATCAGTAGTGATGAGGACGGGGCTCTGTGGGAGTACTCTTTCGGCCAGACAGGAAAAGATGATATGGCATACGGTATCGACAGGACCAAAGACGGCGGATATATCGTGACCGGCTACAGGACAGAAACGGACCGCGATACATGGCTTTTCAAGCTGGACTCAACTCTCTCACTATTGTGGTCCAAAAAAAACCTCGGGATAACCGGACAGGATACAGGAGTAAAGGTACTCCAGACTAGTGACGGCGGTTTTGTTATAGGTGCAAA
>JAWOER010000228.1:0-2757 GCA_046482655.1 Candidatus Delongbacteria bacterium
ATTCTGTCTGCTTCCGGCCAGTTCTTTTCCTGACGGAAGATCTCCCTCTGTTCAAGCATTTTGTCAATTAACTTCTGTTCTTCATCCGAAAATTCTTTTCCTTTTTTCTCACTGAACTCAAAAACGGCGAATATTGAGTCAATTTCTTTCAAAAATTCCAGAACAGCATCTTTATCTGCCTGAGTGAAAGCACCGGAGCTGATCTTTTTTCTGACCGCTTTGATGAATCCGAAAAGCGAGGCCAGGGCAGCGCTTATGTTCAGATCATCATCCATTGCTTTTTCGAACTGCTGTTTAGCGGATTTGACTATCGAAAGAACCTGAGACGCACCATTCGAAATTTCGGCCTTGATCACTTCCTGAATAAAATCGTTTAATTTATCTATTGTTTTCTGCGACTCGACGAGCTGTTCTTCAGTGAAATTGAGCTTTGAGCGGTAATGAGCGGAAAGAAATGTAAACCGTATAGCTTCGGGGGTAAATCCTTTGGTTACAAGATCTGATACAGTCAAGAAATTCTTAAGAGATTTACTCATTTTTTCACTATTGACGACTACGCGGCTTTTGTGCATCCAGTAATTGACGAATTTTTTACCTGTCGCTGTCTCGGACTGTGCGATCTCGCATTCATGGTGCGGGAACTTGTTGTCTTCTCCCCCGGTGTGGAAATCTATTGTTTCGCCGAGATATTTTCTGCTCATCGCCGAGCATTCGAGATGCCAACCCGGAAAACCTGTGCCCCATGGTGATTCCCACTTCATTATATGTCCTTTATTCTTGCCTGAAAGCTTCTTCCACACCGCAAAATCGAACGGGGATTTCTTGTCCTCGTTCACATCCACTCTTGCACCTGCCTGAAGTGATTCCAAAGTGTTTCCTGAAAGCTCTCCATATTGAGGAAATTTAGAAATGTCAAAATATATACCGTCTGAGGTTTCGTACACTGCATCTTTTTCTTCAAGAGCTTTCACCATCTTTATCATTTCATCTACATGTTCGGTAGCTCTCGGATACTTGAAAGCGGGCATGAACTTCAAGGTCTTCAGATCTTTCATGAACAGATCTTCGTAATGTCTTGCGATCTCCCATACCGTCTTATTCTCGCGCTTGGAGGCAGCCTCCATCTTATCCTCGCCCGAATCTGAAAGTTCGTTGTCATCGGTCAAATGACCTACATCGGTAATGTTCATGATCCATTTTACTTCATAGCCTCCGTACTTCAAATATCTGACGAGAAGATCGGCCATAAGGAAAGAGGAGAAATTTCCCACATGAGCGGCACTGTAAACCGTCGGCCCGCAGGTATAGATCCTGACCTTTCCTTTTTCTACAGGTTTAAAAACCTCTTTTTTCTTCGTCATGCTGTTGTAAATCCGTAACATTTGGTCTCCAATGTTCTTGCAGTGATATTAACCTCTTAAAATTAAAAAAAAATTGTCAAATAAGCAATGATTTAGTATATTGAAACAATTACAATGGAGGCTTTTATGAATAAATGCAGAGAATGCGGTAACGAAGTTTCAGAATCAGCTCATATCTGCCCTAAATGCGGAGCTCCAAAACCGGCAAAAGAAAACTGGGACGGATACGGATTCGAGTATAAGGGTCCGTTTACAGTATTCGGGCTTCCTCTCATCCACATCTCGTTCAAGTACCGTCAGAACAGAACGCCTGTAGTTGCAAAAGGGATAATCGCGATCGGTCAGTTCGGAGTGGGTTTTATTAATATTTCGCAGATCGGTATAGGTATAATAAGCGTGGGGCAGTTCACGATAGGCTTTTACGCTCTTGCCCAATTTGCCTTTGCCTACTCACTTATAGCTCAGATCGGAGTTTATATCGAGTCCGGATACGGTCAGGCGGTCTGGAAACTGGCTGAACTGCTGGGAAAGATTATCTAATTCCATAAATTTTTTCATGTTCTAACCCTGCTTCATTTTTCGAAGCGAAAGTCAGCGGCACATTAATTAATTGCAGATTTGGAGTTTCTTTACAGCTGGCGGGTAAAGATTAATGACTTTCGCTTCTCAAAAAAAAGCAGGGTGTAAGACTACTTTACATTCATAAGCACTATCGCAACTATTATCATGACAACGGCAGCGATTTCTTTCCGTTTGAGTCTTTCACCGAATATAAAAAAACCTCCAGCGTTGATTAGCAGGATCGTACCTGAGCTGACTATCGGAAAGGCGATAGAGGCTTTGTAATAATTGAAAGATTCGATCAGGAAATATGAGGCGAACATGTTGGGAATTCCCACCGTAAGCCCTACTAAGATATCGGTTTTTGTGACCTTGCGGCCTTTTTTGACACCCTTAACAGTAAACAATAAACTGACCCAGAAAGCAGTAAAGAAAACAACGAAGAGAAAAACGGCTTTATAATCCGTACCCCCATAGATCTCAAAAAGTTTATTGGAAAATTCAGCAAATCCCACGATCAGAAAAAGCAGAATTATCGTTTTATTTATACCCTGCACCCTGTCAAGCTCGCGCGGAGAAATATTTATCATTACGATCGCGGCGATCGAAATAACCACACCGGCCGACTGAAGGAAATTCGGTATCTCTTTCCAGAGTATCATCGAAAGTATCACAGGCAGTATTATACCCGTTTTAGCGACCGCTCCGGTAAGCCCGACCCCGTTCTCTCTTATACTTTTCTGAATGAACATAAATCCGAGAAAATATAAAACTCCGCCGAATAATCCTATGACGACCGCCGAATATAAAGACGGGCCGGGTTCAAATTTAACGG
>JAWOER010000274.1:0-3616 GCA_046482655.1 Candidatus Delongbacteria bacterium
GATATTGGAAATTACAGAGGAATAAGACACAGAAAAAATTTGCCGGTAAGAGGTCAGAGAACAAAAACTAATGCCCGCTGCAGAAAAGGCAAAAAGAAGATGGCAATAAAGAAAAAGAAATAAAAGTTACTTAAACATTTTTCCCAAGGGAGGAAATCTTGGCGCTGGATAAAAGAAGAAAGAAACTAAAAAAGAAAGATAAAGTTGAGGCGATTGGTGTGGCTCATATCAAAGCTACATTCAATAATACCATACTTTGTCTTTCCGACAGTTACGGAAACATAATTAACTGGTCTAGCGGCGGAAAAGTCGGTTATAAAGGATCAAAAAAGAATACCGGATTCGCTGCACAAATGGCAAGTGACCAGATCGCAAAAGAGGCTATAGGCCTGGGTTTGAAAAAGGTTCATGTGATCGTCAAGGGTCCCGGTGCGGGAAGAGAATCTTCGATCAGAGGATTGAACGCGGCCGGTCTGGAAATACTTTCCATAAAAGACATCACTCCTGTACCGCATAACGGTTGCAGGCCAAAAAAGAAAAGAAGAATTTAATCAGTATCGGAGAAAGACATAATGGCAAAAGACCTAACTCCAAGAGGTAAAATATCCAGAAAATACGGAGAGAATCTTTTCGGACTTTCAAAGTATGATAAGGTAGTTCAAAAAAGATCATATGAGCCCGGCCAGCACGGCAACCAGGGCAGAAGAAGAAGAGTTTCCGAGTATGGACTTCAGCTCAAAGAAAAGCAGAAGGCAAAGTATATTTATGGACTTCTGGAGAAACAATTCAAAAATACATACGAAAAAGCAAAGAAAGACAAAGGTATTACAGGAGAAAATCTGATGGTCAGGCTTGAATGCCGTCTTGATACGATGGTTTATCGTTTAGGCTTTGCACCGAGTCAGCGAGCTGCCAGACAAATGGTTTCTCACAAGCACTTTTTACTCAACGGTAAATCTGCGAATATACCTTCACTTCATGTTAAAGTCGATGACACAGTTACGGTAAGAGAAAAATCGAAAAAAATGGAGATCATACACAATTCTTTGAAGAGGGTCTCTGAAAATCCGAGACCGTATCTTAAAGTGGACAAAGCCTCAATGGAAGGCAAGCTCACAGAGGTGCCAAAGAGAGAAGATATTCCCGAAAAGATCAATGAACAATTGATCGTCGAACTTTATTCTAAATAAAGAGAGAAGAAAATGGCTGTTTTACCTTTTAAAATACCAGAATCAATAGAAATAGAGACCCTAGAGGACAACTACGGAAAATTCATATTATCGCCCCTGGAAAGAGGCTTCGGCATAACTGTCGGACATGCCATGAAGAGAGTTCTTCTTTCTTCTATACAGGGAACCGCAATTCACAGCATAAAGATCGACGGTGTACTGCATGAATTTTCAAGCATACCCGGGGTAAAGGAAGATGTTGCGATAATGATCCTTAACTTAAAGCAGGTAAGATTGGGATTGAACGAAGGGAGAACTTCCAAAGTCACCGTTAACCTTAAGGGTCCGAAAGTCTTTACCGCAAAAGACATAGAGGATTCATCCGGCGGTGAAGTAAAGGTTTACAATCCTGATTTTAAGATCGCCACACTGAACGACGAAGCGGAGTTCAGCATCGAGCTTAACATCAAAACCGGAAGAGGGTATGTGCCTTCGGATGATAACAGGGATGATAACGACCCTATCGGCACGATAGCTGTGGACTCGCTTTTTTCACCAATAGCAAGAGTAAGTTACGAGATCGAAAATACCCGGGTGGGCGACAGAACGGATTACGAAAAACTTACCATGGATGTTGTCACAGATTCTTCGATCAGTCCCGAAGAAGCAATAACTTATGCCGGTCAAATACTCAGGGACCACATAAATCTTTTTATCAAATTTGAAGTTGAAGAGGAAGCAGGTGTATTTGAGGATGAGGATCCGGATGTGATCAAAAAGAGAAATCTTTTAAAAATGTCTATAGAAGAATTAGAACTTTCTGTAAGATCCCATAACTGTTTGGCGGATGCGAAAGTTAAGACGATCGGTGACCTGGTAAGGAAGAAAGAAAGCGAAATGCTCAAATTCAGGAATTTTGGAAAAAAATCTCTGGCCGAACTGAATAAAGTCCTAAAAGAAAAGGGGCTTGAATTTGGTATGGATGTCGATAAATATATGAGCGATTCGCAGTCCAGAAAAAAGAAATGACATAAATTTAAGGAAATGGAATATGCGTCACAATATAAGAGGAAGAAAACTTAACAGAACTGCAAGCCACAGAAAGGCTCTGATGAGCAATCTGTCCGCACAACTCTTTGAGCACAAACAGATTACCACTACTCTGGCTAAGGCAAAAGAAGCCAGGAAATATGCTGAAAAGATGATAACTCTCGGTAAGAAAGCTGATCTTAATTCTTTAAGGCAGGCTTTGAAGTTTTTAAAGCATAAAAAGTCAGTAAATATTTTGTTCAACGAGATAGCTCCCAAATACAAAAATAGGCAAGGTGGATACACCAGAGTCCTGAAACTGGGCTACAGGAAAGGTGATGCGGCAGAAACAGCTTTGTTACAATTGGTTGAGTTCGATGAGGAAACCGCCACCCGGAAACCGGTAAAAGATCAGGGCAAGAAAACAGAAGCTGCTTCCGGAGCCGAAGAGAAGATTCCCGTGAAGGCTGAAACGGAAGACAAAAAGGAAACAAAAGAAAAAACAGAGGCCGAATCGGAAACAAAGGAAGAGCAAACTGAGACCGAACAGGATAAACAGGCATAAATTCATATCGATGTTAAAAGTTCGGGGTGTAGCGCAGTCCGGTTAGCGCACCTGCCTTGGGAGCAGGGGGTCGGAAGTTCAAATCTTCTCGCCCCGACCAGTATTGAACAGGATCAGATACATGATCCTGTTTTTTGTAAAAATAGAATTATTTTTTCTTGTATATGACTATAGATTATAGTTATATTTGATTGTTGTTTCAAATAGTTCTTTTGGAGGGGTTAAATGATATGTAAGAAATGTAATACACTCAATTCAAATGATGCAAAAGTATGTGTTAACTGCGGGCAGAAGTTGTCAGGATCGCAAATTTCAAAAGAGAAGAAGTCCTCTATTAAGCCTCAGTCAAGAAAACAGATCAACCCGGGAAAATCCTCCCGTGGTAAAAAGGCAAACAGATCTGACAAAAAGAGATCAAATTTAGGCACCCTGCTGATCGTCCTCCTGATCGTCATTATCGGGGGCGGGTATATTCTTGTCAATACCGATTCAGGCCAAAAATATGTCGAAGATATGAAAAAGAACGATATGGTCGGGGAATATGTAAGTTTAGCCGACAGTCTTCTAAAATCCTATATGACCGATCTTAATCCTGAAGAAGAAAAAGACAAGCCCGAGGAAAAGAAAGAAGAGAAAGCTGAAGTAAAAAAAGAATCCGATCAGCCTGAAAAACCCGCAATATTAAGGGTCAATAGAGATATGCTGTATTACACATCCTTAAAAGACGATATGAGAATGATATTGATCCCTTCGGGCACTGTAACTATCGGAAGCGAAAAAGGAAGTATTAATGAAAAACCCGTACATGATGTTTATGTGGAAGAATTTTATATTGATGAACATGAGGTTACAA
>JAWOER010000286.1:0-2973 GCA_046482655.1 Candidatus Delongbacteria bacterium
GCAGATACATGAATTTATGGGCGATTACAAAGAGTTAATTGACAAAGAGGTTGACGGTATCAGCGGATACATAACCGATCTTTCATATTTGGAAGGTCAGGGGGAAAACACATTCAGTTACATACGGCCTATCACTTACGGAATAGATTTTTACGGAGACTGCCTGTTCACTTCAGAAAAAGAAATAGATCAAGACCCCGAAAAAATTACAGCTTTTAGAGAAGCAAGTTTAATGGGCTGGAAGCATGCAATGGAAGATCCGGAAAAAATAATAGATATTATACTCCGTAAATACAATCCCGATACCACCCGCAGGAGACTGCTCTATGAATATACTCAAATGAAAAAACTGATGCACACAGATATTGTGGAAACAGGTCATATGAATCCGGGCAGATGGAAGCATATTTCCGAAACTTTTCAAAGTCTGGGGCTAATTCGGCCGGGTTTTAAACTGCATGGATTTTTATACACCGACCATCTTGACTCCCATCGCAAAAACACAAAAATACTGCTGTCTGTAATATCACTCATGCTTTTTATTCTGCTTGTCATAGTATGGAAAAAATATTACACAGAAAAAAGAAAAGAGGCGGGCGAAATATCAAAACACAGAAAAGAGATAGAAAGATCGGAAGCAAGATTCAGAGGGCTTATAGAGTTCGGGGCTGACGGAATACTTCTCGGTTCTCCCGAAGGTAATATTATAGAAGTTAATGAAATGGCCTGCAAGACAATCGGCATGGATCGGAGACAGCTGATCGGCAAATTTGTGACCGCTGTTCCATTTACCAAAGAAAGTCTGGAAAATGCACCCTTAAGGTTCGATCTTCTTAAAGAGGGTAAGGTTGTTATAAATGAGCGTGATATTATTAGACCTGACGGTACTCTTCTAAGTATTGAGATGAAAACTAAAATGATGTCTGACGGATCATATCAGTCCATATTCAGAGATATTACAGAAAAGAAAAAAATCGAAAAGAGGCTTAGAGAGTTTAATTACGAACTGGAAAAACAGGTTGAACAAAGGACGGACCAGCTCGAGAACATGAACCGGGAACTTGAATCTTTTGCCTACAGTGTTTCACACGATCTTAGGGCTCCCGTACGGCACATTATCGGTTTTACAGATATATTCTTAAAAGAATACAGATCAATGCTGGATAAAAGGGCAAAAAATATTTTCGAAAAGATCACAACATCCGCCCGTAAAATGGAAAGACTTATCAATGATCTTCTTAAGTTCTCACATACGGGAAGGCAGGAGATGACAAGGAACGATGTCGATATGGATCTGACAGTGCAAAAGGTAATAAGTGAATATAGTGACTGCAGAGATCATCGCTGTGTAGAAACAGAAATTGCTCAACTTCCTGTTGTAAAAGCGGATAAAAACCTTATGAGTATTGTATGGGAAAATCTGATCGATAATGCGTGTAAATATACAAGAAAGAAAGATGTTGCCAGAATAAGCATAGGATATAAAAGAGAAGGTTTGGAACATATCTTCCGGATAAAAGATAATGGCGTCGGTTTCGATCCTGAATTTTCACACAAGCTCTTCGGAGTTTTTCAAAGACTTCATCTGGACAAAGATTTTCCGGGCACCGGGATAGGTCTTGCAAATGTAAGAAGGATAGTTTCCAGACACGGAGGCAGAACATGGGCTGACTCCGAAGGCGAAGGCAAAGGTGCAACATTTTATTTTAGTTTACCAATAAATTAAGGGGGAAATTATGCATCCGAAATACATACTTTTGGTAGAAGACGATCAGAATGATGTGGAGCTGACTGTCAGAGCTTTAAAGGACTCGTTTAAGGGTAATATCGAAGTTGTACACGACGGAGCCGAGGGAATAGATTTTCTGCTGAGAAGGAATAATTTTAAAGACAGACAAAAGGAAAACCCTGCTGTAGTGATCCTGGATAAGAAAATGCCCAAAATGGACGGTGTAGAGCTGCTTCATGCAGTAAAAAAAGATAAAAATCTAAAAAAAATACCGATAGTCATGTTCAGTTCCTCGAATTATGAGCAGGATATAATAGAATCTTACCGGGCCGGTGCTTCCGCTTATGTTGTAAAACCGATCGAGATCGAGCACTATTATAAGGCTGTCAGGAATATCGGTTATTTTTGGGCAGTTTTGAATGAGGAAGAACCGGAAAAAATTGAGGGTAAAGAAGAATGATAAGTATTGATCTGAGAACAATGGGAATAGTTCTTTTTGTTGTACATTTACTCCAGGTATTTCTTTTTACACATCTTTATGTTACCAACAGAAGCATGAGAGAGGTTAAATGGTGGCTGTTCTGGTCATTATCAGGATTATTATCTTTTTTTCTTATTTCAGTAAGAGATATACTGGGAGAACCTTTAATTATAGTAATTCTGCAGAATTTTGCTATGGTCTCGGGAGCAGTATTTATATACATTGGTGTTTTAAGGTTCTTCAGTTTGAAAAGAAATATGAAAATGATCCTGCTATCCTTAATCATTTATGCAGCTGCCCTTATTACTTTTACAATTTTTTGGAAAAATGTCAGAATTCATACTTCAATTACCAATATTTACCTTTCTGTTTATGCTGTCATTACTGCAGTAATTCTGATCAAAAACAGAGCATCCGAGAAAAGCAACGCTCTTTTGCTGATTTTTTACGCTTTTTTATTTCACGGTCTTGTTTTTGGACTAAGGGCACTACTTGTAGCGATCGGAGTTATGGACAGACAGGATTTCTTTTCCTCTGACCCTGTAAATATTTTAACTTTCATTGATGGAATTATAACCAGTATTTTATGGACATTTGGTTTTATTCTTTTAATAAATCAAAGAGTGAATCAGAAATTTAAAGAATCGCTCAAACATTTTGAAACTATTTTTAATACCAGTCCGGACATTACTACCCTAACGAATATGCAGACGGGAAGACTTGTGAATGTAAATCAATATTTTACAAGCATAGTGGGTTACAA
>JAWOER010000007.1:0-3512 GCA_046482655.1 Candidatus Delongbacteria bacterium
CTGCAGGTAAGCTGTTTCGCCCTCCCGGTAAAGTTTAAAATAAATCGCTCCTTTATCTTACTTCTCGCTCCCGAATTCATATCATTATCCTTTTATCAAGCTTAAAAATTCCATTCTCGTTGCGGCATCATCACGAAAGCTTCCCAGCATACAGGATGTTTTCATAACTGAATTCTGTTTTTCCACACCGCGCATCATCATACACAGATGCTGAGCTTCAATAACCACTCCGACACCTTCAGCTACGGTATACTTAAGAACAGTTTCGGCAATTTCTCTTGAAAGGTTCTCCTGTATTTGAAGCCTTCTGGAAAAAACATCAACTATCCTGGCGATCTTGGAAAGTCCCAGAACTTTTCCTTTGGGAATATAGGCAATGTGGCACTTTCCCGTGAACGGAAGCATATGATGTTCGCAGAGCGAATACAGCTCTATATCCTTTACAATCACCATATCATCATTATCAGAAGTGAAAACCGCATTATTAACGACCTTGTCAATATTCTCGTGGTATCCTTTTGTAAGAAAAGAGTATGCTTTCGCCACTCTTTCGGGAGTATTTACCAGACCTTCTCTTTCCGGGTCTTCACCCAAAAGCGTAATGATCTCGCCGAACAGTTTTATTAGTTTTTCCGACCTGTTTTTTTTCATTGGATCTCCGGTTCATTTATTCTTTCTTTGGAATATAAGGATTTTTTAGCATAAACATAATAATTATTTTACAATAAAAATAATTATTTATGTTGTTTTGAGCGATAATCATGCTTAAATTCTAAGGGTAATCTTAACTAAGAGGTAAAGCACAATGAACAAGTCTCTTACTGTATCTCAATTCTACAAACATATAAGGTCAAAGATAAAGCTGACAATACTTACGGGACAGGAATTTACCGATCGGAAAGTAATTCATGTCTCCGGTCTAAACAAACCCGGCCTTGCACTAAGCGGATATTTTAAAGATTTCAACTGGAAATGCCTCCAGCTTCTCACAAAGACAGAGATCGGATATATAAACGAGCAATTTGCATCCGACAATTCCATGTCAATAAAAAAAATGTGCGATTTTGACATCCCTGCTTTCATTATACAGGGAAATAAAAGGATCGACGAAGAATTCCTGAAAGTGTGCGAAACACGAGGTATACCCGTTTTTCGTACAACAAGAACATTTTCCAAAATATACTACGATATATCAAATTACCTTGACGATTTTTTTGCTCCATCCACCCAGATACACGGATCCCTCGTTGATGTTTACGGTACCGGACTTCTAATAATGGGAAGAAGCAGTATCGGAAAGAGTGAGATAGCTTTGGATCTGGTAGAGAGGGGGCACAGACTTGTTGCGGATGATGTCGTTACGATCCAGAAGAAGAATGAAAATGTTCTAATGGGAAAAAGCGGCGGCGGATATACTCCATTCATGGAGATAAGAGGTTTGGGGATACTTAATGTAAAAGAAATATTCGGTACAAGAGCCATTCGTATCCAGAAAAGGGTTGAACTCATAATACAGCTGGAAGACTGGAAAAAGGAGATTGAATACGAAAGACTGGGAATAGACGATGATAATATAAAAATATTAGGTGTTGAGATCCCCAGGGTAAAGCTGCCCATATTCCCCGGAAAGAATATTACCGTCATCACAGAAACAATAGCATTGAACCTCCATCTAAAAGTTTATGGATATAATGCCGCAGCCGAGTTTAATAAACTTCTGCTAAAGAAAATGAAAAAGAAACAGAAACTTTCAAAATATTTGAGCAAAGATTATGAATAATAAGCTGTTGATAGTAACACACGGAGAATTCGGGGCATCCATAATTGATGTAGCCCGAAAAATAATCGGCAGTATTTGCGATGAATGCGTGTTTTTCCTTTCAAATGAAGGCCTTTCCACTTCCGAACTGTCCCAAAAAATCAGCGAATTTATTGATACTGATCCGGATTCTAACTATATTATTGCAACGGACTTCCCCGGAGGAAGCTGTTTTATTGCATCCAAAAGAGTTTCTTCACGAAAAAAAAACGCAAGTACCATCTCCGGTCTCAATCTTTCTATGCTGCTCTCTTTTTTAACAAAAAAGGACCTTTATGAAGGCAAGAAAATAAAAGAAACCATGAAAACTGACGGTAACAGGGCCATAGTAACATGAAAAACAAAAATTTATGTAAGATATTAATCCTTATGCTTTTGCTGCTTAACCCTCTGTGCCGGAAAGGATTAAGATCACAGGACGAATTTCGTTACCCTTTTAAGAGAGGTGAACATTTTCATTTCGAGGTTAAATATGGTTTTTTGCTTGCAGGTTATGCCACAATAGAGGTTTATGAGGATAATGATTATAACGGCAGAGAAATATTCATATTTAAAACCACGGCTAAATCCAGAAAAGCATTTGACTGGATATTTAAAGTAAGAGACTGGACAAAATCATATTTTGACAAAAAAGATTCTAAAACCCTTCGATTTATAAAACATCTTCGTGAGGGAAGTTATCATGTCGATATCGATATCAAATATGATCATGACGAGAAACAAGCTGTCTATTTTCGTGAAAGAAAAGGTAAAAAAGATAAAAATGCTGTGATAGACATACCTGAAGGTGTAATGGACCCTTTATCCAGTCTTTTTTATGTGAGGACCCTCGATCTGAAAGTCGGTGACGAAATATTCATACCTTCCACAGATAATATGAAGATCTACGATATTAAAGTAATCGTTCATAAGATTGAAAAGATCAAAGTTGAGGCGGGAAGGTTCAGATGCTTTGTCGTGGAACCCGTTATGGCTGACGGAGGCGTGTTCAAAAAAGACGGTAAAGTAAAAGTATGGCTTACTGCAGACAAGAAAAAGATGCCGGTAAAAATGGAAACGAAGGTTTATATCGGGTCTATTGTTGCAGAACTGGACTGGTATATAAGCGACTAACAAATTATAAGATATGTTCTATTCAAAAAAACCTGTTATTTCCTTTATTGTCTCACTGTTGCTGATGCCTGTAACACTTTTGTATTATATTGCAGTAACAGTTCGTCATTTCCTTTATGACAAAAAAATATTACATTCTTATAAACCCGGTATCCGAACAGTTTCTGTGGGAAATATCACTGCGGGAGGAACGGGAAAAACACCTACCGTGATCAGCCTTGTAAATTCATTATCTGCTATAGGCATCAGAACGGCTGTCGTCACCAGAGGATACGGCAGAACAAGCCGTTCAACAATTTTTGTGGACGAGAACACACCGGTATCCGACTCCGGAGATGAACCTATGGTGATCTATAAAAAAACAAAAAGTACCGTTGTTTGCGAAAAAGACAGGTATAAAGCAGTAAAGCTATTAAATAATAATTATGATATGGTAGTGTTAGATGATGCTTTTCAGCACAGAAAGATAATAAAAGATATCGATATTGTACTCGTGGATGAGAACAGATTTCTCAAAAACCGACTTCTTCTGCCCCTCGGCAACCTTTCGCATACGCTCATCCGAATACCCAGGCCCCCA
>JAWOER010000065.1:0-2680 GCA_046482655.1 Candidatus Delongbacteria bacterium
ACTACCTGTCCGCCAACACCTATAGTTGTTGCAGGTTCATGATCCGGCCAGTCTGCTACATAAGCTGCAATTGCTGCTGCTATTGTACCTGCAGTATTCTTTGCAACTCTTTCTTTGGATTGTTGGATGTATCCGTTATAAGCCGGAATAGCAACCGCTGCAAGTACAGCAACGATAACAGCTACAACCAAAACCTCGATCAGTGTAAAACCTTTTCTCATCTTTCTCACCTCCTTCTTTTTCTTTTTGACCCAGTTCTGAATGAACTTTTCACCCAAAACGGTCTTGAGTGTTAAACTAAATAAAATAAAATGTTTTGTCAAGTAAAAAAAAATATTTTATTATGTTCCGATTTGTGCTAAGCCCAAAAATTCGTTATCCTTAACCACAACAGTAATATCATCGGCGTTGTTTATAAAAATATCGACCGAGTACTCTTTCGGATATGCGATCCTGAATTCATCATAGTCATCTCCTAATGTTTCCGGCGTGTAATCACCCGAAATATCAGGATGGTCCTGTGCGAGTACCATGACGCCTTTCAGCACCATTGCAGCGGTATTTTCACAAACCTGGCTGGAGGTTCTGTCGATATAGTCTGTATAGGCCGGTATGGCTGCCGCTGCGAGAACGGCAACGATAATCGATACAACGAGAACTTCCACGAGTGTAAATCCTTTATTCATAATGTTTCTCCCCTTTATAGCATTTTAATAAAATCGCCCAACGCAAGATAAAATATAATAAATTAATAAACATCCGTCAAGAACTTTTTTGTTCAATTCATTATTATTTTATAATTTGAACAGGTAAAGATTATCATCGGCGGCAAGAATTTTAAGTTCGTTCAAAAAATCTGCAAGACCTCTGATTTTAGATTTCAGTACTTCCTGTCCTTCAGACTTATCACCACTTTGAATATTCTTAAAAGCATCAATAAATCTTTCGGGGCTAAAGATGAGATGGGTGGCGGAAAGCTCTGAATTGGGAAGATTTGAAAAATGTTCTCTGTATTCCTCTTTACTCGCACCTTTTTGAATAAGTTCGAGTAAATATCTGTCTATTGCAGATGTATCGCAGTAGTAAGTACGGTCAACATAATAGCTTCTTCCTCCGTTCATTGCCTCATAGATCACGCTGTTTTGAGGAGTGTTGCTATTGATGTAACTGTATATCTTATAGCCGTGAAGATGTTCTTTAAGGTAATTTTCTTTTGAGTTTTTTGAGAACGGATTCAATTCATTTAGTTTTATCTTTTGAAAATAATCTGCGGCATAAACAATATTAAAAGAAAGGTAGAGGGGAATAAGCAGCAAAACGAGAGGTTTATATTTTTGAGTCCTTTTTGCATAATAGAGATTCCTTAAACCCTCTATATTCAAAAATATGAGTAAAGGGAAAAGAGAAATAAAATATCTGATCCTGATATTATTTGAATAAAGCGTAGTAAGAAATGCAACAACAAAAAGAGCCGAAATATATCTTAATATTTTTTTCCTTTTTTGGTAAACAGGCCCTTTTATAAAGGCAAAGAGAGAAAATATGAGTATAAACGGATTGAGCACTCCGTCAAACCTTAAAAGGTCGTTGTCCCTGCCCTCAAAAAACACCCGTAAAGGAAGCAGGAACAGTTTTATTATCCCGTCGCCGGAACCCACTACTCTGTAAGCAGTTTCTCCCGTGACATTTTCCACCAGAGCTTCGGGCATGGTGAGCGAAGAAGGGATGATGTTTGTAAAAAGCGGGAAAAAAGGATTTCCGCTGTTAATAAAATTCCGGATCAGCCACGGGGATGCACAAAGAAAAATTATCAGGGCATAAAGACCCATAGATCTCAGAACTGTTATATCCGGTCTTTTTCTTCGCGTAAGAACAAGCCCCACAAAAAGCGTAAGGAAAAAAGCAGTGATCATGCCGTTATACTTTGTGCCGAAAGCCAGACCGGCTCCTATTGCAGAAATAATGAGGTATTTTCGGACTGCGAAGTCCGTTTCGAACCATTTTATAAAATAAATAATAGAAAGGGTCGAAAAAAACAATAATCCCAGATCGACATAAACTTCGGAAGCCAGCCTCTGATGTACAGGTATTGTAATATACATCAGAAAGGAGATTGCGCCCCAGTTAAAACCGTATTTATCTTTAAAATATTTAAATATAAGACAGGATCCCGCAATTAAGAACGAAGCATGAATTACCTTGGTGAGCTGATCGGGAAGACCGAATTTAAAAACAAGCATATAAAGGTAGTTCAGATTGAGCATATTAAGATCATAAAACGCAAAATGGGGCCTAAAATACAAAAAACCGTTTTCCGCCCATAATTTTGCAAAAGACAGATGAAATCTTAATGCGTCCCTGTCGATCACAGGTGTAAGAGAAAGCCAGAATATCCATAAAGAAGAAATGACCGCAGTACTGATCAAAATTATTTTTATGGTCCTTCTGTTACTACTTTTCAAGATCTCTCTCCGCTGCTATTGAAATATTCCATGAAAAAGGATTTGAAAACGATCGTTGGATAATTTTATCTGCACATATTAAACATTTTATTAAAGGAAGAAAAATAACTTCAGGTTTTATTATGACCTGGGCGAAAGGGGGTGTAAAATAGCCCGTGTATTTACTTTTTATAATTTTAAGACCTGATCCTTTCAATATCTTTTCCAGCTCGCTGCGC
>JAWOER010000087.1:0-3502 GCA_046482655.1 Candidatus Delongbacteria bacterium
GATTGTAATTCCGATTATATTTATCTGACCGAAAAGTTGGTGGAATTAAAGGGTAAGAAATTACGAAAGAAAAAGAATTTAATATCACAGTTCAAAAGAATATGCCCTAAATACAGTGTAGAGAAGCTGTCTGAAGAGTATAATGAAACCTGCATAGAACTTGCCAAAAGGTGGTTCAGAGATCAAACTAAAGTCAAAGATGAAGATAAACAGCTCGAACTGGATGTAATGAGGAGAGCCTTGTACAATCAGGATAAGATCGGTTTGGAGGGCATTCTTATTTTTGACCGCGAGCTGCTGATCGCTTTCACATTGTTCAGTGAGCAGAGACCGGATATGGCAACGATCCACTTTGAAAAATTCGATTACAGTTATAAAGGAGCGGCTCAGATCGTAAATCAGGAAACAGCGATCTGTCTTAAGGACAGGTATAAATATTTAAACAGGGAACAGGATATGTGCAAAAGAGGATTGCGAAAGTCGAAATTATCCTATGATCCCGTCAAAATAGCGGTGACCTACAAATTACTCTTCAGGCCCCGAAAAACTACTTGACATTCAGTAATACCGGTCTTATATTTGCGCATTCTGCGGGTATGGTGGAACTGGCAGACACGCCAGACTTAGGATCTGGTGCCTTTTGGTGTGGGGGTTCGAATCCCTTTACCCGCATATCTAAAAAAAGAACGGTAATATTATGCCGTTCTTTTCCTTTTTTAAACCTATTACGGATTATAGCATTTAAAAATATTTAAGATTTTACTTGACCAATGGCCGGACTGTATGTATATTTGTGATGTAATGTGATTTGTTGTGAATTAAGTAACAACAGTCCGGTAATAAATAACAAAAAAGGGGTAAAAAATGTATAACATTGACAGATTCATGGCAGAACTGGAAAGAAAGAACCCTGCACAACCGGAATTTATTCAGGCTGTCAGAGAAGTTGTTGAGTCGGTTATAGATATTGTCAACGAAAACCCTGCGTACCTGAAAGCAAGGATACTCGACAGAATAACTGAACCCGATAAAGTATATATGTTCAAAGTTGAGTGGGAAGATGATAACGGTGATGTTCAGGTAAATAAAGGTTACAGAGTTCAGTTCAACAACGCTATCGGTCCCTATAAGGGAGGATTGAGGTTTCACCCGAGCGTGACTTTGGGCGGACTCAAATTTCTCGGATTTGAACAGATATTCAAAAACTCTCTGACAACTCTTCCTTTGGGCGGAGGTAAAGGCGGATCAGACTTTAATCCGAAAGGTAAATCTGACAATGAGATCTTAAGATTCTGCCGTTCTTTTATGACAGAACTTCAAAAATATATAGGTCCGGATACAGATATCCCGGCCGGTGATATCGGAGTGGGAAAAAGAGAGATCGGTTTTATGTACGGACAGTACAAAAGGCTTAGAGACGAAAACACAGGTGTTCTTACAGGAAAAGGCCTTAACTGGGGCGGATCTCTTATTAGGCCGGAAGCTACTGGTTTCGGAGCTGTTTATTATGCAGATGAAATGCTCAAAACCAACAACGAGGTAATGACAGATAAAACAGTAGCTCTTTCAGGATTCGGCAATGTGACATGGGGATGCGCCATAAAAGCCACGGAACTTGGTGCCAGAGTTATCACCATTTCGGGTCCCGACGGCTATATCCTGGATGAAGACGGAATAAATTCTCCCGAAAAATTTGAATATCTGCTGGATCTTAGAGCTTCAAACAACGATATTGTCGCTCCTTATGCAAAAAAATTCCCGAATGCAAAATTCTTTGCCGGAAAAAAACCCTGGGAAGTAAAAGTTGATATGGCATATCCCTGTGCCATCCAGAACGAACTTGACGGCGAGGATGCAAAAAAACTTATCGATAACGGCTGTAAATATGTTGTAGAAACTTCGAACATGGGCTGTACAGCAGACGCTGTAGAAGCATTTTTGAAGGCAAAGACGGCATTCGGTCCCGGCAAAGCGGCAAATGCCGGCGGAGTTGCCACTTCAGGCCTGGAAATGAGTCAGAATTCAATGAAGCTTTCATGGTCGTTGGAAGAAGTTGACGAAAAGCTTAAAATAATAATGAAAAATATACATGACGCCGGTATGATATTCGGTAAGCAGCCGGACGGGTTCATAAATTATGTTAAGGGATCAAATATTGCGGGCTTTAAAAAAGTAGCAGACGCAATGATAGATTTGGGATATTGATCCTTATCAGATCCTCCTCCAAAAAAAAGGTCTGCAGTAATTGCGGGCCTTTTTTAATTTGCAGAAATCAAGAATTTCCAATATATTTCAAGCTGCAAAACAGAAGATCTAAGAATGGAGGATCTGTAATGGATAAGAGATCAGAAAAATTCTTGTACAGAATGCTCGAAATACCCTCACCTTCGGGCTACGAGAATGATATTCAGAAAGAATGGATGAGCTACACAAAAGAGTTTGCCGACAGGATAACGACGGATATAGGCGGGAACGCAACAGCAGTGTTAAATCCAGGTTCGAAATTTAAAATCATGCTTGCGGGACACTGCGATGAGATCGGCTTTGTAATCAGGAGCATAGACGATAACGGTTTTTTGTTCTTCGGACCGGTCGGCGGCATAAGTCACAAGATAGCTCCGGGTCTTAAAGTGGATATTCTGGGAAAAAGATCGAAGGTCTCGGGCGTTATCGGAGTCAATGCAGAACATCACGGCGGCTTAAAAGAAAAATTCGGGTACGAAGATCTTTTTTTTGACTGCGGATTTAAAACTAAAAAGGAAGCTGAGAAACTCGTCAGTATCGGTGATTACGCCGTGTACAGATCAGAGCCTGTAAAACTTAAGAACGGCAGAATATCGTCCAAAGCCCTGGACAATAAGACCGGCAGCTTTATTGTAGCAGAAGTAATAAAAAAACTGAGCGGCGAAAAGTTTAAGGCCGGCGTATATTCTGTCAGCACAACAGGAGAAGAGATAGGACTTCAGGGAGCCTATTTTGGAGCCTCAGCTCTAAATCCGGATATCGCCATAGCTGTAGACGTCACATGGGCAACTGATTATCCGGGTGTCAACACCGGTAAATACGGGGAATACAAAATGGACGGGGGACCGGTTTTGGCAAAAGGAGCTCCTGTTAACAGAAAAATAAATATGATGCTCGAAGCTGCGGCCAAAAAATCAAATATTCCGGTCCAGATAGAACTTACTCCCCGATCGACTGGGACAGATGCCGACAGAATAAGATTTACAAATACAGGCGTTCCCGTTGCACTGGTTTCACTGCCCATAAGATATATGCATTCTCCCGTAGAAACGGCAAGTATCAGGACCATAGATGAAGTCATAGATCTCTTATGCACTTTTATAAAAAGTATCACAGGCAAAGAAAACTTTAAACCTCTGGACAATCTATGAACGAAGAGAGCATAAGGATCGACAAGTGGCTGAAAGTGGCGAGATTTTATAAACAGAGGCAAAAGGCGGCAGAAGCGGTGGAGAGCAGTACGGTGCATTTGCCGGAG
>JAWOER010000146.1:0-5223 GCA_046482655.1 Candidatus Delongbacteria bacterium
ACTCGAACTGGGCTTTTGATCCCTGCGTAAAAGCTTACGGCACGATTCCTTCCGCACCGACAAACCTGACTACAAGCACTGAAGCGAATGATTTTATTATTAACTGGCCTCATGTGAACGGGGCTGCATCCTATAGCGTTTACTGTTCGGATGAGCCTTACGGAATTTATAATCTGGACACGGAAGGTATGCTAGATATTTATACTCCCAGCTTCAGAACACCTTTGGATTACCGTAAGAAATTCTACTATATAATAGCTACAAATCCAAAATCCGAAGTGAGTGAACAGATCAGGATTACTAAAAATAAAAGTGTAGAATAACTAAGAACCACCCCAGATATTACAGTTCGTGTTCAGTTCCATAAATAATGGCATCATTCTTGCAATTATATTAGCCGTATGATTAAAATAGGCTAAGGAGTCTGACATGAACTACGAAAAGATGACAATAAAGGTGCAGGAATATCTCAACAGCGCCATGAATACCGCCAGGGAAAGAAGGTCGCCCGAGATAAATGAACTTCATTTTATAGCTAATATACTTAATGAAGAGAATATTATTACTACTCTGATCAAGAGGGCCGGTGTCGAGCTGTCTATGGTATCTGCCAAAGTTGAGACCGAACTGTCAAAACTTGCCAAAGTGAACACGGCAGCTCAGCTTTATCTGTCATCGGGATTTAATGAAATACTGGAAAATTCTTTTAAGATGGCCAAAGAGATGGGGGATGAGTATCTGAGTCTCGAGCACATATTCCTGTCGATCTTAAAGGAAAAAAAAGGCGCAGTTTACAGAATATTTTCCGATCTGAAAATTGACTATGACACTATACTTAAACTATTAAGGACTGTTAGAGGAAATCAGAAGATTAAAGACGCTGATCCGGAGGCAAAATACGAAGTATTAAAAAAGTACACGCGCGACCTGAACGAGCTGGCTGAAAAAGAAAAGCTCGATCCTGTGATAGGCAGGGATACCGAGATCAGGCGTGTGCTTCAAATACTGTCGAGAAGAACAAAGAACAATCCTGTTCTGATCGGTGAGCCGGGAACAGGCAAGACCGCGATCGCCGAAGGTATCGCGCACAGGATAGTTTCAAAAGATGTGCCGGAGAACCTTAAGAGCAAACGCATAATAGCACTTGACCTGGCCTCTCTGATAGCAGGAGCAAAGTTCCGCGGCGAGTTCGAGGAGAGGCTGAAGGCGGTACTAAAGGAGATCGAGGCTTCGGAAGGCAAGCTTATACTATTTATCGACGAGCTGCACACGCTCGTCGGGGCGGGAGCTGCAGAAGGCGCAATGGACGCTTCGAACATGCTGAAACCGGCTCTCGCAAGGGGGGAGATCAAGGTCATTGGAGCGACTACAGTTTCAGAATACCGCAAGTATATTGAAAAAGACGCAGCGTTCGAAAGAAGATTCCAGCCCGTTATGATCGATGAGCCGTCGATAGAAGATACGATCTCGATCCTGAGAGGTATTAAGGACAAATATGAAGTACATCACGGTATCAGGATATCCGACGGCGCGCTGATTTCTGCAGCGAAACTTTCGGCGCGTTATATTTCGGACAGATTTCTGCCGGATAAGGCTATTGACCTTATTGACGAGGCAGCATCCAAGCTTAGGCTGGAGATCGAATCACTGCCCGAAGATATCGAAATACTGCAAAGAAAGATCGTTCAGCTCGAAATAGAGAAACAGGCTGTGAGCAAAGAAAAAGACAAAAAATCGAAAGAGAGGCTGAATAATATAAAAGAAGAGATAGCGAATCTTAAGTCGCAGTCAGACGAGCTTAAGGTACATTGGGAACAGGAGAAAGAGTATATTGATATAATAAGGAAAGGTACAAAAAAACTCGATCTGCTAAAAAACGAAGAATCTATCGCAGAAAGGAATAACGAGCTCGAAAAAGTATCAAAGCTGAGATATCAGGAGATACCTTCTGTAAAATCAAAGATAGAGGAAGCTACATCCAAGCTGGAAAGTTTTCAGGCGGGAAGAAAAATGCTCAAAGAAGAGATCGGAGAAGAGGAGATCGCGGAGATCATTTCACGCTGGACGCATATTCCTGTATCAAAACTTCTCGAAAGCGAGAAGGACAAACTCCTAAAAATGGAGGATCTTTTAAGACTCAGGGTCAAAGGCCAGGATCAGGCTTTAAAAGTGGTCTCAGAAGCACTCAGAAGGAACAGGGCCGGGCTTCAGGACCCGGACAGACCGATCGCCTCATTTATCTTTCTCGGTTCGACCGGCGTGGGAAAAACAGAGCTGGCCAAAGCACTTGCTGAGTTTATGTTCGATTCAGAAGAATCGATGATCAGGATAGATATGAGTGAATATATGGAATCGCATTCTGTATCAAGACTGATCGGACCTCCTCCCGGTTATGTAGGTTACGACGAAGGAGGCCAACTTACCGATGCCGTGCGTAAAAAACCCTTCTCGATCATCCTTTTTGACGAGATCGAAAAAGCTCACCCTCAGGTTTTCAACATACTGCTTCAGGTCCTGGATGACGGAAGGCTGACGGACAACAAGGGCAGGACAGTTAATTTTAAAAATACAATAATAATCATGACATCCAACCTCGGTTCAGACATATTTGCAAAAGTGGATGAGGTTACAAAAGAAAAGAAATATGAAGTTGTTTCCATGGTCAAAGCGATGCTCAGACCCGAATTTGTCAACCGGATAGACGATATCATTGTGTTTAATAAGCTCGGAAGAGATGTCATACTTCAGATCACTGAAAGAATGCTTGAAGATATTAATAAAAGAATAGCAGAACGCGACATAAAAATAGTTATTGATCCTGATTCAAGAAAGATCCTTACAGAAAAAGGCTACGATCCTGTTTTCGGAGCAAGACCTCTAAAAAGGCTGATAGAAAAAACCGTGCTCAATAATCTTTCACTAAAGATCCTTTCCGGAGAGATCGTATCCGGTAAAAAAATAGAACTCAGTGATCTTTTAGGTTCAGAATAAGCAAAATTGCCCTGAACAAACAGTCGCGGGTCTTTGTATAAAGGACGAAATTTAGAAATAAAAACGGGAGAAAACATGAAACTGATAGCTAATTTATTACTTGCGGCATTATTTGTAATACTCGGAGCTTTTTTGACCGCAAAATTCGAATATACAGATAATGCATCCGCCCAGAACAATCAAAACAGTATGCCCGTAAATGTTAATGCTGAAGATAATATCTATAACTCTGAAGACGGGCACTCGATATTTGCTGTTATAGCAAAAAAAACCTTACCGTCGGTCGTGAGCATAAAAACCGAAAGGAGTATAGAGTACAACTATGTTTCACCGTTCGACAGATTTTTTCAGTCCGATCCGTTCTTTGAGGATTTTTTCGGAAGACCCCCAAAAAGTACACCAAAGACAAGAAAACATATTCAGAGAGGAGAGGGCTCCGGTTTCATATACAGTCCCGAAGGATATATCATGACGAATAATCATGTTGTGGAGAAAACAGATAAGATCATCGTAAAGCTTCAGACCGGAGAGGAAGTCGAAGCGGAACTGATCGGTAACGATCCCGAAACAGACCTCGCTGTCATCAAAATAGACAAAAAATTACCGAATGGTCAGGTTGCAGTCCTCGGTGATTCTGACGAACTGTGGGCAGGTGACTGGGTTATTGCTATAGGATCCCCATACAGTCTGGACCAGACAGTAACTGTGGGCGTTGTGAGTGCAAAAGGCAGATCCGGGCTGGGTATAAGACAGGGACCTGTATTCCAGGATTTTATACAGACGGACGCTGCTATAAATCCGGGTAACAGTGGGGGACCTCTTTTGAACATCAAAGGGGAAGTTGTAGGTATAAATGCAGCGATCAATGTCCAGGCGCAGGGAATCGGTTTTGCAATTCCTGTTAATATGGCAAAAAATATTGCGGGCGACCTCAAAACCGACGGAATTGTCAAAAGGGCATATCTCGGTATTATGCCCAAAGAGATCGGAGTATTGGAAAAAGACGCTCTTGGTCTCAGCGAGGATCAGGACGGCGTGCTTATAGCTTCGGTAGGAGAGGGCACGCCTGCAGAAAAATCAGGACTCAAGGTTGATGATATTATTCTCGAAATGGGCGGCAAAAAGATCACTTCTCTTGACCACTTCAGGTTCGATCTCGCCTCATACCCTCCGGGAACAAAAATTGATTTTCTTATCCTGAGAAGAGGAAAAGAAAAAAAGGTAAGTGTCAAGCTCGGTGACCGTTCGGTACTTCTCGGCGATGCAGGTTCTCCTGTTCAAAACGAACCGGAAATCGATGATATTTTGGGCATGAAAGTTGAAGATATAACAGAAGGGGCGAAAAAAAAGTTTAATATTTCTGTTGATATTGGAGTGATTGTGACCGATATTGCAGAAGAGTCGGTGTTCTTCGGAAAACTTCAGGCAGGTGATCTGATAAACAAGATAATAATTTCCGGGGTGCATTTCGATATAGAAACTGTAGATGATCTAAAAGAGATTGAATCAAAACTGGACGGCTCAAAATCGTACATAGTCAGGTTTATCAGGAATAACAGAAATGACTATGTTCTGATAAAACCATGATCAGGTTCAAATCAGTTGAGAGGAGGAGGATTTGAGTGCAAGTAAGAATAATTCCAGGCCGGTAGGCTCTAACCGTCTGCTGGACAAATACCTCCATGAGATCGGCGAGGAAGATCTTTTGAGCGCAGAAGAGGAAATTGAGCTCTCCAGAAAAATGCATGAGGAGGGGCCCGATAAAGAAAAGCTGATGGAAAAACTTGTGAGGGCCAATTTGCGTTTCGTAGTCTCTGTAGCCAAACAGTATCAGAACCAGGGCCTGAGCCTCATTGATCTTATCAACGAGGGAAATATGGGCCTTATAAAGGCTGCTCACAGGTTTGACGAGACCAAAGGATTCAAATTTATTTCATACGCCGTATGGTGGATCAGACAGGCGATACTTCAGGCACTTGCGGAGCAGTCCAGGGTGGTCAGGCTGCCTCTCAACAAAGTGGGAGCTTTAAGCAAGATAACAAAAGTCATGACCAGTCTGGAAAAAGAATATGAAAGAGAACCCACTCCGGATGAAATAGCAAAAGCATTAAAGACAACAGAAATTGAGGTGTCAAATACGCTCCGGATATCAGGTAAACATCTGTCGATCGATGCAGAGTTCTCTCCCGGGGAAGATAACAGGCTTTTAGACATTTTACGGGAAGACAACCA
>JAWOER010000010.1:0-5084 GCA_046482655.1 Candidatus Delongbacteria bacterium
TCTTGAGACCAGAGCAGCCATTATAAGTATGAAGGCCGACGAGATCGATCTGCCGATAGATAACGATGTAGTGATGTTCATAGCCAATAATATAAATACAAATGTAAGAGACCTCGAAGGAGCTGTAAAAAAGCTTTATTTTTACCACTCTCATTACAATAAAGAGATAAACATCACAAAGGCAAAGGAGATATTAAAAGAACTGATAACTTCCCAAAAAACCTCGCTCAATATCGATAAAATCCAGGACATAGTATCGGAATACTTTTCGATCCCGAAAGATCTTCTTATGAAGAAAACCCGTACCAAAGAAATTGCTGAAGCTCGGGCTGTTGCTATGTATCTCTGCACGACTCAGTTAAAATCGACGACCACGAGTATCGGTATCCATTTTGGCGGAAGAGAGCACAGTACAGTATCCCATGCGGCAAATAAAATTCAAAAAAAACTCAATACAAAAGATCCCGATACGGTCAAAATGATAGAAGGTATATTGAATGTTATTAACTTATCAACATGTTGATACAAAAAAAATATGAATAGTGTCTATAAGAACATAAGCACAGTTAAATCCAAATATATCAACAGGATATAAATATGTATTTTTGGTATAACAGATCAAATAATAAAAATATAAAACATTGTTCACTTATCAACAGGGTTAATAATAATAATGTTTTATATTAATTTGGTGTATAAATTATTAAAATAAATTAAGGAGCTAAAAATGATCTTCTCTACTCTAAAATCAAATTTGATGAACCAGTTGTCACTGATCAATCCCATTTTACCTTCTCACAGTGCCAAACCTATAACCGAATGTATAATACTTTCTCTTAAAGACAACCAACTCACTATTACTGCGACCGACATATCTATAACCCTCATAAATAATATAGAGGTGAACGGAGTAGAGAACGGTACAGTAGTAATCCACGGTAAAAAATTCATAAATATTATTAAGAGCCTCCCTGATATAGTTCTGACCGTAAAAAAGGAGGGCGGAGTTGTAAAGATCATCTCAAACAATATAAAATTCGAGATAGCTGTAACAGAAGATTACGAAGATTTTCCCGCTACACCTCAACATCTGTCAGGAAACAGTCTTATTATAGACTCCTTAAAACTCAAAACATATATAGACAGAACTGTTTTTTGTGTCTCTCCGGATCAGTTGAGAGCTGTCCTTACCGGTGTTTTGTTTTCGATAAAACTAAATCAGCTTACAATGGTGGCGACAGACAGCGTTAGGCTTGTAAAACTGGATGATAAAAATGTGAGGTACGAGGGAGAAGAAACAGAAATGATATTACCGGGAAAATCGCTTCAGATAGTTTCCAACGCTATAGGCAAGAATGAAGAGTGCATAATTTATTTTGAAGAAAATTATGTGGAATTTAAATTCGGTTCAATAACAGTATTTTCACGGTTGATAAACGGAAAATATCCGGCATATCAGGCAATAATACCCGCAAATAACCATCTTAAAGCCAAGTTTGAAAAACAGGCCGTAATATCCGCGCTTTCCAGAGTTGCGCTGGTATGTAATCCCGTTACAAAACTGATAAAGCTCAATTTGGAATCGGGTCAAATGACGGTAAATACAGAAGACACCAACTCATCTTCCAAAGCGGAAGAAATAGTTCCTCTGGATTATAACGAGGAAAAAATTCTTATAGGTTTTAATTATTCAAAAGTAATTGAACTTTTAAAGAATGTGAATACAGAAACAATACAACTGGAAATTAATAACGGGAAAAAGCCGGTGATCATAAAGCCTTTTGAATCCACAGAATCATACGATATAATGATGCTTTTGATGCCGTCTTCGGTAGAAAACTGATTTAATGAAATTAAAGAAGCTAGAATTAATAAATTTCAGGAATTATAACCAGCTAAATCTTGATTTTTTAAAGAACATAGTGTGTTTTACAGGTTTGAACGGACAGGGAAAGACTAATATAGTCGAGGCTGTTGCCGTATTGGGAATGCTGAACAGCTTCAGAACAAATTCATATTCAGACCTTATTAAATTCGAAAAGGACCATTTTTTTGCAAAAGGTGTATTTTTAGATAATAAAAACAGGACCATTGATGTAAGAATCAGTTATGACGGAAAGAAGAAAAAGATTATGTATCAGAATAAAAAAGTTATGAGATACTCTGAAATGTGGGGAAAAATACCGGTAATATATCTGATCCCCGATGAAAGTGTTATAACAAACGGTCCCCCTGCTGCAAGAAGAGAATTCACAGATAAACTCCTTTCTATAGTCGATCCCGGTTATTTCTCTGTTATTTCAAAATATAATGCTATAATAAAGCAGAAAAACAAGATGCTTATGATGTTTAAACAAACCGGCTCGGCAGATGCGGACATGCTTCTGGTTTATAATTCCGAAATATCTGAACTTGGTGCTGTGATCTTTAAAAAAAGGATGAAGTTTATAGAAGTGTTTTTGGAATATTTTAAACAGATATTCAGTTTTATATCAAACGGATCATATTGCGGCAATATTAAATATTTAACATCAATGGACATTGAAAGATATAAAGAAAGTACTATAGAAAAACTCGCAAAATATTCATATATTGAGATGAAAAGGGGGGTCTCTCTGGTAGGACCCCACAGAGATGATCTTGAATTTTTGATAGGGGGTAAAGAATTAAAAAGATTTGGCTCCAAGGGCCAGCACAAGCTGTTTCTTGTATCTTTAAAACTTGCAGAAATAGAGTATATAAAATCCATCACAGATGAATATCCTGTGTTTATACTCGATGATCTATATTCCGAGATCGATGAAGAGAAGAGTTTGTGTGTGGCCAGAATGCTTGATAAAGATATCCAGACTTTTATAACTACAAGTAACGCAAAAATGATAAGCCAGCTGGATAAAAGAGCAGCCCAGTTGTATAGAGTTGATAACGGATCATGTATGAGTATATAATTATGAGGAATAAAAAAAATAAAATATATAACTCACCCAGGAACATACCCCGAATAGACTCTGTCTTAAATTCACTTTCGAGCACTAACACTAAACTTGTCAAACTAAAAGTGATCGTCAGGGTATTAAAGGCCTGGAGGTCTGCTGTGGGGGAAAAACTGTCAAAAATTACAGAGGTAATAAAATTTGAGAACGAGATACTATACATAAAGGTAAAAAGTTCGGTATGGAGAAATGAATTTTTCCATATAGAGAATGAAATAAAAGAAAAGCTCAAAAAAGATCTGAGGAATATAAAAATAAAAAAAATCATATTCTTCTAAAACGGAGGTAGAAAGAATGAGTGAATTTGAAAAAGAAAATACAGAAAGTTACTCGGCGGATACCATAACAGTATTAAAAGGGCTGGAGGCTGTCAGGATGAGGCCTGCGATGTATATTGGAGATGTCGGGACAAGAGGGCTTCATCACCTTGTTAACGAGGTTGTGGATAATTCGATAGATGAGGCTCTTGGCGGATACTGCACCAGGATAGATGTCGAGATAACTCCTGAAGGCGGAATGTCTGTTCTTGACAACGGCAGGGGAATTCCGGTGGATATCCATAAAGAGGAAAATAAACCCGGTGTGGAAATAGCAATGACGATATTACATGCCGGCGGAAAGTTTGATAAAGAGAATTATAAAGTTTCAGGCGGACTTCACGGTGTTGGAGTATCGTGCGTGAATGCACTATCATCAAAAATGATCACCGAAGTTTATAAAAGAAACAAACACTACCGAATTGAATTTGAGAGAGGGCTGACAATAAAACCTCTTGAAATTATAGGAGATTCAGATTCTATAGGTACAAAACAGACATTTTTTCCCGATCCTGAGATATTCGAGACGACAGAGTTCCATTTTGATACTATTGCGCACAGGCTCAGAGTTCTGGCTTTTTTGAATAAAGGACTGCTGATCACCCTAAAAGACTGCAGAGAAAAGTTTAGGAAGGAGGACGGGTCTTTACCGTATATAGAGTTCAAATATGAGGGTGGACTGGTTGAATTTGTAGAGTATATTGATGAAAACAAGAAAAATATTTGTGACCCTATCCTGATAGAAAAAACCAACGATGATTATCCTTTGGAAATAGCACTTTCCTGGAATGACACCTACCGGGACAACATCGAGTCATATGTAAACAATATTCATACCATAGAGGGCGGAACTCACGAAGAAGGCTTTAAATCTGCACTCACAAGGGTAATAAACAAGTATGCAACGGACAATAAAATATTCAAGAACGACAAAATGAAACTTTCAGGATCTGATGTAAGGGAAGGTCTGACCGCTGTAATATCATTAAAAGTGATGGAACCTCAATTTGAAGGTCAGACAAAAACGAAACTGGGAAACGGAGAGGTTACAGGTATCGTCCAATCCGTTGTATATGAAAAACTTTTGGAATGGATGGATGAAAATCCCAGAATATCAAAAATGATCATAGACAAGTGTACGGAAGCTCTTCGAGCAAGAGAAGCGGCCAGAAAAGCAAAAGACCTGATCCGTAGAAAATCTGCCTTTGAGGGCGGTTCCATGCCTGCAAAATTGTATGATTGTGCAAAAGGAACAGATCCTATGGACTGTGAACTGTTTATTGTGGAGGGTGATTCTGCAGGCGGTTCTGCTGTTGACGGCAGAGATATATATTACCAGGCTATTTTACCGCTCAGAGGAAAAATTTTAAATGTGGAAAAAGCGAGGCTGGATAAGATGCTCACCAATGAGGAGGTCAAGAGCCTTATAAATGCCATAGGAACGGGTATTGGTGACTCTGAGATCGATAATAATAACGGAAATCAGAATGGTTCTTCAACAGGAGAAGGTTTTAATTTAGAAAAATTAAGATACGGCAAAATAATTATTATGACAGATGCCGATGTTGACGGTTCTCATATCAGTACCCTGCTCCTGACCTTTTTCTTTAGGTATATGCCCGAACTGATAAAAAGGGGACATATATTTCTGGCAATGCCGCCTCTCTACAAAGTTTCAAAAGGCAAGGTTTCTCATTATGTCTATCCGGGTCAGGAGGAGGAAAAGAACAGACTTGCAGCAGAGCTCGGAGGAGAGGATGGTCGCGGTGTGTCT
>JAWOER010000042.1:0-3487 GCA_046482655.1 Candidatus Delongbacteria bacterium
CTCAACCGACGGTTCTCTTTCGATAATTAAAGGGTTCGCAGAGAAAGACAAGAGGATCAGAATATTCGAAAATTCAGCTAATACAGGACTTACAAAGAACCTTAACAGGATGGTCAGCGAAGCGAGAGGTAAATATATTGCGAGAATGGATTCCGATGACATATCACGACCCGACAGACTGGTCATACAATACAATACATTTGAAAGAGAACCAGAAACCGATCTTGTTTTCTCTGATTCTGTTTATATCGATATTCACGATGATATAATTTGTCAGGCATGGACACCCGGAGATCTCGAAAAAATACTCAAATCTCTCAAATATGAATGCTATATACCACACCCTTCTGTAATGATAAAAAAAAGCACAATATTGTCAAACAACGGCTATAACGAATCCTGCAGGACAGGTCAGGATAAAGAACTGTGGTTAAGGCTTTTGTCGAAAGGCTCAGTTTTCAAATATATCAGACAGCCTTTAATTTATTACAGAATAAATCCGTCCGGTGTAACATTTCAAAAGAAAAAGAAAGACATTGATTACGAACTTAAGATCATAACCCTTCTTATTGATAACCGGCAGAAGATAAAAGCTCTGAAAAAAATGTCAGGCAATTTCAGATCTATCGGCGTGAAAAATTTTATTCTTTTGATCTTAAAACTGGTATTGCCTGTGCAATTAAGATTCTACATAGCTGTGCTCAGAGGGCATAAAACAAAATTCGAGGACAGTAATTTCTACTAATATGACTAGAAATAAAATCAATATCGCTTTCGTCATTCCCTCCCTTGACAGAGGAGGGGTATCGTCAGCAGCGGTCAGCCTTATAAATAAACTTGAAGACACGATTTATAACAAATTCATGATACTTTATGACGGAACTGTCAATGATTATAAGCCTGAATGTGAGATGATCGACCTCAGAACGCCAAAAAGAAATTGTAAAATCCTAAAAATTATATCTCAGATCAAAAGACACTCCAGACTTAAAAGGATCAAAAAAGAAAAAGATATTGATATCAGCATAAGTTTCAAGGACAATCCTAATCTTGCCAGTCTTTTCTCAAAGCAGAATGACCGCATAATCATGACCGTCCACACTACACCTTCAAGAGATTACAAAGGCATTAAGGGAAAGATATATAAATATCTGATCGGAAAATATTTCGAGAGAGCAGACAGAATAGTGACGGTTTCAGAAGGCATAAAGAATGATCTGATTTTGAATTACAGTTTGAATAAAGATAAAATTGAGACCATATACAACTTCGTTGATACCGGCATGATAAACATACTCGCTCTTGAACCTGTCGAAGATGAGCTGAAAGCTCTGTTCGGGGACGGACAGACAGTAATTACAGTTGGCAGACTTTCCGAGGCTAAGGGTTAGCAGCATCTGATAAGAGCATTCAGCTCTGTAGCTAAAGAAGTGCCGGATTCGAGACTTATAATAATCGGCGACGGTGATCGGAGAAATTATCTGGAAGCTCTTGTGCTCGATCTTGAACTTACCAACAGAGTGTTCATCATCGGCAGCCGCGATAATCCTTACAAATACATTAAGAACTCAGACATTTTCGTGCTTTCCTCAGTTTACGAGGGATTCGGAATAGTTCTTATTGAGGCAATGGCATGCGGACTGCCGGTGATCTCGACGGACTGTAAGTCCGGTCCTGCGGAAATAATCTCCGGAGAAAGCGGAGTATTGGTCCCCGTTCCCGACGGCAAAATGTATTCCGCATCTGACCCGCTGACTGATGAGGAGAAAAATCTCGCGGCAGAAATAATAAAACTGCTCAGGGATAAAAACAAACAGGAACGCCTCAAAGAACTGAATCTTTTGAGAGCAGCAGATTTTTCCGCCGAAAGTGTAATACCCCAATGGGAAACCCTGATAAAAGAACAAGTAAAAGGAAAATCAATTTGATCAAAGACCTTGTAAGCATAGTTATTCCCACGCACAAAAGACCTGAACTTCTCAAAAAAGCCTTAGAAAGTGCTCTTGCGCAGACTTATCCTCATACCGAGATAATTGTTGTGGACGATAACTCGGGCGACAACACGGAAGAAATCGTAAAAGATTTCGGCAGCAGTAAGATCAGATACTACAGGAACGACTCTTCATTAGGCGGAGCAGGAACTAGAAACATCGGTATAGAGAATTCTGAAGGAGAATTTATATCTTTTCTTGATGATGACGATATCTGGTATAAGAACAAAATCGAACTTCAGCTCCAGAAGATTAAAGAAAACGAAAATAATGTTCTTTGCACCTGTGGGCTTCGGGTCGTTTATGTCAGGGAGAAATTGAAATATTTCAATTTCCCGAAAATCCATGATGTTTCATTTGAACACATGCTCCTAAACAACAGAGTTGGCATCACTTCCACTGTCATGGTCAGACGATCAGCTTTAGATAAAGCCGGTTTTTTTGACACTGACCTTCCCGCACGCGAAGAATACGAATTATGGATAAGACTAAGCCGAGTCGGAAATTTTGTTTCGGTCAACAGACCTCTTCTTGACTATTTCATTCATCCTTCAAGGCGGCAGATATCTGCAGATATTGATAAATTTATAATCTCGAACAGCAGGATCAGAGAAAAGTACAGAGCGGAATATGCAAAAATGTCTGAAGACAGGATCAGAGAATTAGATGCGGACAACATGTTTCAGTATTCGACGATAGCTATAAACAACAAAAAGCAAATCCCGGCCTTAAAATATATTATGAAATCTCTGTCAAAAAAATTCTCACCGGGCAGACTGCTCATTTTTGTTACCTATCTTATGGGTTTCAGATCTTACATCCTGCTTAAACAGTTCTACGGAAACAAACTGAAGAGAAAATATGAGCGGATTTAATCCTGTTGAAAAAAGAATTGCCGGATTTCTTTCGAAGCATCCCGGTATGAAGAGAAGAATAAAAAAAATGTATTCATCAATAAACTATTTTATCTACAAAAAAGATTATACCTGTAAGACTGATCTTACACCGGAGAAAGTAGTTTCTAAACCGACAAACGAATCTTTTTTCGGCTACTACGATAAATCCCCTTTAAGCCCGGACGGAAAATATATCATTTTCCACGAGACGGACGGGATCGTATCCCATCTGCCTCCCGAAGGGAAAAATACTGTCAAGATCATGTTATTCGATACTGAAAAGAACAGGTATGAGCACATATCAGAGACCTCAGCCTACAACTGGCAGCAGGGAAGTAAACTTCAGTGGCTGAACAAAAATGAGATCATATTCAACGATATTGAAAATCGAAATGCTTTTGCGAGGATAATTAATATTGCCACAAACTCTTCGAGAACAATCGAATGCCCTATATATGACTGTTTTAGAGATAAATACGCATTAAACCTGTCTTTCGAACGCCTCAATATGATCGATCCCGATTACGGATATGCGGAATTGCAGAACCGTAGTACGAAAAGCATAAGTGAGGACGGAATATTTTATACTGATCTTAAAAC
>JAWOER010000113.1:0-3401 GCA_046482655.1 Candidatus Delongbacteria bacterium
ATCTCTTTGATAATTGCTTCGTACTCCTTATTATTTGTCACAAGATTACGCTGTTTTTTATATTTCTCGAGCATTATTTTTGATTTTTCAATAATATTTTTCGACTCTTTGAGTTCTTCTGTCATCTGTTGTGTTCTTTCCTGCAGCTCTGCCAGGTCAGATTCTATATGGCCGATATCTTTTTTCAGTTCCTCTACAAGGTACGGCAGGTTCCCTCTTGATTTCTCGATCGCATTGATCTTGGTGTCTATTCCCTGAAGATCCGATAATTTCCTGATCTTATGAAGCATGTTTTGCATTCTGATGATCTCCTTATTATATTTCGTTGAGAGACTTAACAATATCAAGATCGTGCATTGATTCTGTCACTTTTGTATCTTTGATATTGTCTCTTATAATCTCTTTTAGTCCTTTTTTTGCAAATTGTTCCGTCGCATGATGGCTTGCATCGATCACATTTATGTAGTAGGAAGCCTCATGATAGGCATGATGATTGAATTCTGAAGTTACGATAACATCCGCCCCGCTCTTTAAGGCTGATTTCCATGATGAGGACCCGCTCCCTCCGCAGACTGCAACCTTGCGGATCATCGTTTGAGCGTCTTTTACGGCTATTCTTAGCGTTTTTGTGTCCAGTTTGCCGGAAACTGTCTGCGCAAATTCTCTCAGATTCATTTTTTCTGGCGTATCACCGATCGCTCCGAGTCCGAAACTGCCCGAAATATTATCAAGAGGATATAAATCTGTTACCGGCTCCTCGTAGGGATGTGCTGATCTGACCGCAGATACGATCTTCTCCTTATTCCATTCCTGAACGACAGTTTCTATCCTTACCTCTTTTGCAGACTCGATCTTTCCTTCTTTTCCAATGAACGGATCTGTACCAGGTCCCGGTCTGAAATTTCCTGTTCCTTCCGAAGAGAAATAACAGTGATCGTAATTTCCTATAGCTGCTCCGCCTGCAGAATCAATTGCCTTTTTAATCTCTGATTCATGACCCTCAGGGCAGTAAACAATGAGCTTGTAAAGTTCGTTAACTTTCACATCATTAATTTCCGGTATCTGTATCAGCGGCCTTATATTTTTCAGCCCAAGTTCCTTTGCGAGAAGAAAGCTTACACCCTCTCTGGCAAGATCATAATTGGTGTGGAATGAGATCAGAGACATATCGTTTTTGACGAGATAGCGTATAATGTCAGAATAGTATTCACCCTCAGTGAGGCTTGTAACCGGCTTTTTGAACAGAGGATGATGCGTAACGATTAGATTGCAGCCTTTGTGCTTTGCTTCTTCTGCAACCTGTATGGTCGGGTTGAGGGCTGTGAGTATTCCGGCAACTTCTGAGTTTCTGTTACCGACAAGCAAGCCTGACGGATCATCCTTCCACTTTACCGAAGCAACTATTCTTTTTTCAAGTATTTTGAGAACTTTTGCAACTTTCATATTTTTTACTCCAAATTATAAAAATTGGCGCATCGCGCCAACTCTTAAATTTTGTGGGGGTACAGGGACTTGAACCCCGGACCAACAGATTATGAGTCTGCTGCTCTAACCAACTGAGCTATACCCCCGGTGCCTGCATTTGCAGGTTAGCAAATATAAGACTAACGCGGAAAATTGTCAAGATTTTTTACGGGAATATTTATCTGTTCCGCCATTCATTTCTCACAGCATAATCTACAGCTTTTTTAAAAGCCTGATAATCAAACTCCGGACATGTCAAGCCTGATCGGGATAAAATTTCTTTCGAATTCGATACTTCAAAATTTCTTTCATCCGAAATGTAAGGGAGATACATTTTTATATAAGAGTTAAAAAGTTCTTCAAGAGGAGTTCTTTTTTCAGAAGTATTCTGATCATATACAGCTTCCAGACCTTCGATACCGAAATATCTTCCCGTAAATTCAAGCAGTTCCCGAAGACCGCACGGATTATCCCCCGCTATATGATAAATTCTGCTCGTTTTGCCTGTTTCCATTACAGCACAAAATGCTCCGGTAAAAAAGTCGATCGGAATCATATCTATCTTGCCTGAACTTTTTGTAAAGAACCTGATAGGCATGAATACTTTTCCGTCCGTTTTTCTAACCACTCCCATCGCCGCAGCCCTTTTGCCTTCCCTTTCAACAATATCTCTCGTCATTATATCTTTGATGTAAGACAAAGCTTTAACGGGATAATAGAAAGCGTTGAATTTTCTTGTTTTTCCTGTTTCTGAATGTCCGTAAACTATCGAAGGCCTGTAAATATTCAGACCGATCCCGTTCGAGAGGCAAAAATCCGAACATATATGCTCAGCTGTATTTTTAGTCTCTTCGTAGGCATTATAAAAATCTTTTGTGAAATGTAGTTCTTCGCGGCATGTACCTGAAGCAACGCCGGCCGTATAGGCAGTGCTTATGTAGTGAAACATCTGAGTATTTGAACTTTTTGCGAACTGTAGGATGTTTTTAAGACCTGTAATATTCACATTTTCAAGCTCGGTTCGCATTTTTTCGGAAAAACTTGTTTCTGAAGCGCAGTGTATTATATCTGAGACTAAATTTTTCATCTTCAGGTAGTCTTCTCGTTTCATACCGAAATTTTCTTTTTCGAGATAACCTTCAAAAACAATCAAATTTGCCTCAGGCACTTCAGGCGATCCGAACCATTCAAGTATTCCGGCAATTCTTTTTTCCGCGCTCTCATTACCGGTCGGTCTGCACAGAACAGCGATCCTGTAACCTTTTTCTACAAGCGCATTCAGCAGAAAACTCCCGAGAAACCCTGTAGCTCCGGTCAGAAGTAAATATTTATTATCCCCGAATGATCCCATCAGTCAGTGTAAAGAATATGTTCTTTTCGTGTGAAACCCTGATAAAGAGTGTATCTGATCCATTTAACGCCTTTGTACCTTGCGGAAAATGATTCGATCATCCCGCCTGTCTCCATTACGGCGTTAAGCATATTCTCTGATTCTTTGCTGTCCGTATGGTCAACATAATAATCGTACTCGAAAACAGCTCTTTTGCCGCAGTCAAGCGGAGTTATGAACCCGTAATCGTGTTTTATCCCGAATTTGTCGCCGATCCGTGCAAAGGCTCCGTTCATTTCTTCCAGTATTTTCTCATCCATCGGTGTATAGACTATAAACGCGACAACATGCTTCTCTCTTCCCATTCTCGAGCTTAATATTCTGTATTCGTTCAGGCGGATTATGTCGGTCATTTCAGGATCGGAGTAAATTTTAGTAAAAAAACCTCTCATTTCTTCAGGGAATAATGATGAAATATTTTCGGCCGACGGATTCAGTGCAGCCTCTACAAGCGGTCTTAATCCCGGGTCAGTTAAAAATCTTAACGGATCTTCGTCTGAAGGCATTTCTTCCGCCATTAACAGAAGTTCAGAGTTTGTGAGTGAAG
>JAWOER010000147.1:0-4115 GCA_046482655.1 Candidatus Delongbacteria bacterium
AAACATTCTTGCAGAAAAGCCCGCCCTTGAGTATGAACTTTCGGCTACGGGATCAAGCTGATTGACGGTATAGGAGGACATGAGCGCATCAAAAGACATTCCTATCTGGTGAACCTCCATATCGGACAGAATACCGAAGGATAAAGCATCCCTTTTCTTTATGTATTCCGCTTCTTCACGCTTATTGAGCACCGATTTATACGGTGTATGATACGATAAGAATGGCATAAAATCCTTGCGGTGATTGAACATGACACAAAAATTTTTGAGCATATCCACATTCTCGCCGTTCTTCACATCTCTGCCGTATTCCGCCCCCTGCTGTCTTACAAAAACCGATCCTGAGACCAAAAATTTTGCATCTGTATCAAGTTTATCCATATTAACAGGCAGAAAATCAAATAAATATGCGGCAGTGTTTTTAGACAACGCGGTCACCGGGTCGCGGTTAAAATTCTCATAAAGTTCGTAGTAGTCCTTATAGCCTGCACTCCGTAAAATTGCAGTTACGAGAAATACCGAGGCTGTGAGTATCTTTAATATCATGTCTGTGTTCCGTTTGATATTTCTGCTTTTTTTCCTTCTGTTCTGTTGTCATAGAACCTTGTGGTGGGATAAGCAAAATCTATATCGTCGTGTTTTGCAAATTCAGTCAGTATTCTTTCCCAGATATCGTTCTCCGCCCCTCTCCTTTTTCTCGGTTCGCAAAGATACCTTAGAGTCAGCATAACACCACTGTCCAGAACACTGGTGTAAACTATAGGAGTGAGGTTTTTGTAATATATCATAAATTTCTGGGCCGAATTTCGGATCCTTTCCATCGCGGTCTTCTCTTTGCCTTCATTCAGCTCTGTGATTATATCACGGAGTATCTTTTTTGCCTTAAACCAGTTGCTCTCGAAAGTCACGAGTACGCCTATCTCGTTCCAGATCATTTCGAACCCTTTGTTGTAGTTGGCTAAAGGAGATATAAAAAGCGATCCGTTGGGTATGTGAATTATCCTCCCTGTACTCTGGTCCGCGTCCACCCAGTTGCCTATTTCCATTAGCGTGAACTGGAATATCCTTATGTCGATCACATCTCCCTTGTTACCGCTGATCTCCACCCTGTCACCGAGCTCTAAGGGTCTTCGCCAAAGAATAAATATCCATCCTACGAAATTTGCCAGAGGATCCTTGAGAGCGATCGCTATACCGGCGGACAACAGTCCGAGATAGGTACCCATCTGACCTATGCCCTCAAACCATATTCTGAGCAACACTACTATCAGAATGAACATTCTGAAATAACTAAGGGTCTTGTTCCACATATAAACACTTTTCAGATCTGATGTTTTTCTCCTGATAAGTATGTTGACCGTGTAGTTTAGAAAATATATGATCACAAATGCTATTACGGAATATAATATCTTGAGCTGAATATGATGATCAATTCCCACGACTTCTTCGATCCAGCCTATAACTTCTGACATACTTTGATCCTGTTTTAGTTCCACGGGTGGTAAATTTAACATATTTTTTGCAAATCCGAAAGTAATGAAATAATCTTATTGATTTTTATTCTCATATTGTTTAATTTATAGGGTGAAGATAAATTAGAGAATGAGCGGGATATATGCTTTCGGAAAAAATACTTGAATATTTAAGCAGAAATCTTCTTTTTGAAGGTATTGATACAAAAGAATTGCGAAAACTTGACGAGTCTTTTTTTGAATTGAGAGAGTATGAAAAGGATGACCTTATTATTCAGCAGAATGCGGAACCGGACGGCATTTATCTTATATTAAAAGGCTCTGTGGTGATAAAAAAGAACACCATGCGTGAAAAAAGCGACGAGTCTGAAATAAAAGAGGTTATACTGAACTATTGTTCTAAAAATGAATTCGTGGGAGAACTGGCACTGGTAAGCAATAAGAAAAGAGCCGCAAATGTTTATTGTTTCAGCTCGCTGTGTAAAATAATTTTTGTCAATACGGATAATTTTTACAGAATTTACGATATTATTCCGGGCATACAGAAAAACCTGGGCAGAACAATAGCTGAAAGGCTTGGAGAAACATCAATTAGAGCTGCAAATGAATCGAGTAAATACAAAAAACTATATGAGCTGCAGCTCGAAAACTCCATGAAGACTAACGAACTTTTAAAAGTGCAAAAAGAATTTGAAAAAAAGAACAGGGAACTGCTTCAAAACCAGAAAGATATAAAAAGATCAGCAATAATTGATACAATACTTACTATGATACACACTGTCCATCATGATTTTGAGAACCTTATATTTGAAGCATCGGATCATTTGAACAGATTTAAAAGATCGGCTGGATCGATGATACCCGAACAAAAAAAACAAGATATGGATAAACTCTCGGAAACGATAGAGTCTATTCACGAAAAACTTAAACTATATTCAGATTCATCCTCCCTGGAGTTCGGTCATGATAATTCGGGTAAAAAAATTATAATATTCAAACCAAAAAACGATAAAAATAAATAATTTTAGGACTAAAAATGAGTTTATTCAGTTATTTCAAGTTCGATGACAGGACAGATCCCAGAATCAAGATCGCGGCGTACCTGTCTTTTATAGCGGCGTTCGGTCTTTCAGGATGGGTGGCTATGCTGACAAATTTTTCCGTGGAAAAACTTGATCTCAGTGCTTTCGACATGGGCATTGTACTGTCAGTAAAAGAGATATCGGTCATATTCGGGTTCGTAATATCAATTCTTTTAGGTTATGTTTCAGAATCCAGGCTTCAGGGTATTCTTGTCGCACTTGCAGGCACCGGTATCATCCTGACCGGGTTTTCAGCTGCCGAATTGCCCGTTCTCGAAAATGTTTATTCCTTTTTGGGAAGTGAAAATAATTTGCTGGTCAATCTCGCTGTTTTTGCGTTTATCGTATCTTTAACATACAAATATTTCGAGTCATCAAGGGATTCTCTTATCAAACACAGTACGGACAGCCAAACAACTGCACTGATGCTTGGCAAGATTACCGCATACTCTCTTTTCGGTACCGCATCGGGATATTTTGCTGTCACAATTTTGGGATTTTTCTCTTTTGACTACTTCTACATTATATGTTTTTCGATACTGGGGCTTCCGATGATCATTGGAGGAATTACGGGAACAAAAAAAGCAAAACCGACGAAATCTTTCAAGGACAATATCGAGCTTATTATCAGAGGAAAGTTCTTTAACTTTTATATTCTTACTTTTTTGACTTCTTCTGTAAATATAATCCTCGTGTTTTTTGGCGTCTTTTTACTTGTTAAAGAATTCGGGACGGGCCTTGGATTTATCGGCCTGATATTTTTGATTCATTCTGCACTTGCATTCTTTTTCCGGCACAAAGCGAGTGAACTGATGAAAGCGAAAGGTGAAGATTTTACTATGAAGATAAGATATGGTGTGACCTTTTTATTTTTTATTACGATCGCGTTCCTTCCAATGTTTACAGGTACTGCAGTTGCAAAATTTACAATACTGGTACTGGTGGCTGTTTACGGGTTGAGTACTCTTTTTGACAACTCGATAAAGAGTTTTATATCCTATTTTGCTACACAGGCGGAACAGAGATCAAATCTACTCATATATACCAGACTGAACCAGCTTTCAAATGTTCTGAGTCCGATCCTGGCGGGTTGGCTGTGGATAAATTACGGATATCATTCAGCTTTTGCGCTGGGGGCTTTGTTCTCTGCAATTTGCTTTCTTATTTCTTTCAGGATATACGCTGCATACAAGGACGCGGATCCCGAAGAGACCGGCGTCGAGTAATCTTTACCCCATACAGACGGGCACAAGTCCCATGACCTTACCCCATATATCAGTTCAGGAAAAAGTCTGTCACAAGACTTAATTGCCGAATCAAACGGTTGATCTTTGCGGCGTAAAAAAGGTATAGACTTTTTTCCTTCACTGATCTGCGAGGAAAGCTAAATAAAAAATGCCGGCAGCTGCCGGCATTTTATACACCCAGAGGGATTCGAACCCCCAACCGTCTGGTTCGTAGCCAGATACTCTATCCAGTTGAGCTATGGGTGCAGATAAGCGGAGACGGTGGGATTCGAACCCACGTTCCCTTACGGGAACACGCTTTCCAGGCGTGCGCC
>JAWOER010000232.1:0-2673 GCA_046482655.1 Candidatus Delongbacteria bacterium
TTGTAAAAAAAGGTTGAAATACTTTTTCTTTGGCACTTTCTGAGATGCCGGCTCCGTCATCCTCAATTGTGATATAAACAAAATCCTTATCATTATCCGTAGATATATTTATTTTGCCTAAGCTATCTTGTTTTGCCTCTGTTATCGCATCACAGGAATTTGTTATCATATTTAAAAAAACCTGATTAATATCTCCAATATGGCAGGATACTTCGGGCAGACCTTCCTTAAGATCAGTTTTCAGTTCTGCGCAATATTTCCAGACATTCTTTGTGATGGTCACAGTAGATATTACTGCATCGTTTATATCTGATCTTTTCATTGTTTTAAGACCGGGATGGGAAAAATTTTTCATTGCCAAAACTATTTTTCTTACGATCTTAATACCATTAATATTCTCTTCCAGAGCCCGTGGAATCTCATCCAAAAGAAATTCAATATCCTTTGGAACAGAAAGCTCACCGGCACTTTTTCTGCAGAAATCGGCTATTTTTCCAAAAGATTCGTCAATAAACTGGCTATTATCATACAAATACTGTAGTGGAGTGTTGATCTCATGTGCAATTCCTGCCGCAAGAGTACCGATACCCTCCATTTTCTGTGCATGTCTCAACTGATTTTCGATTCTGATCATATCCGAAACATCTCTTTTTATGGCCACAAAATTGATTATTTTTCCCGCAGCATTGAAGACAGGGGAGATCGAAGCGTCCTCTTCATACAGTTCTCCCTTTTTATTCTTGTTGATCATCCTGCCTTTCCAGGGCTTGCCCGAAAGAATAGTTCTCCACAGATCATCATAGAAGGCTTTTTCGTGCCTGCCGCTTTTTAATACAGAGGGTTTTTTGCCCAAAACCTCTTTTGAAGTATATCCGGTAATTTTTTCAAAAGCGGGATTTACGAATTCAATTATCCCGTCCACATCGGTTATGACAATTGATTCTGTGGAATGGTTTATGGCTATACTCAGTTTATTCTGCTGTACTGCGATCCTTTTTCTTTCTTTTTTCAGATTACTGAGCTCAATGTATTTGTCCACTTTTTCGGGAAGGGTTTCAAATATTTCGGCTGATTTATTTAAATAATCGAATACGCCTGCTTTAATAAGCTTGACAACAGTTTCCTGATCAACAAAACTTTCCAGGATCACCACCGGAATGTTCTCACTTATGTATTTATTCTTTAAAAAACTTACTCCGCTTCCGTCGGGAAGCGAAAGGTTTGTTATTATTATATCTGCATCAGAAATGAACTTTTCAGCTTCGGCTATATCGGACGCGATCAGAAGCTCATACATGCTTCCCTGCCTTAAAAACACATTATTTATAAGAATGCGGTGATCTTCATTTTCTTCTACAAGCAATACATTAAAAGAATTTTTTGACATCATAAACTACAAGCTCCCGATATGCGCAAAATTACACTCATTAAAAGGGTATGAAAAAATTGAGAGATTAGCAAACAAAATATCATTTTTTTATTCCGTTATTTAAGCAGGTCGAACAGTTGTCCGGTAGGATGGAGGAACTGACATAAAGAACACCCGCAACTTCTTTTGGGGGAGAGAATAAATACAGCTGCAGGCGTTCTTTATGGGTGGGGAGGAGTGACCCACGACTTTTAATTATTTATCTACATCCATCCGTAATCCCCGGCCCGTGGACGACCGGTATTTCCCGCAACTCCGGCTGGCTGATCCCGTGTTCGGGGTCACCGGCATTGTCTCCTGACAGAAGCGGCAGAATGCATTCCCGTTTTGATATGTGAGGACCGGTTCAACATCATTGATATATAATGGCTGAAGCCGGAAACGGGATTTTTCAAATTGGTGTTGACATACCATTTATGGTATGTTTTAATTTTGTTAATGTGGTCAGTTTATGAACATCGACGTGTTTCAAAACAACTCGACAGCATTCCAAAAGATGTGTTGAAACGGTACGAAAAATGGAAGGATATCGTCACTGTTTCCGGTCCCCAGGGGCTTCGTAAAATGAAAGGGTTGCGGGATGAGGCATTGAGCGGACCATGGAAAGGCCATAGATCATCCCGATTGAACAAACAATACCGGGTGATCTATAAAATAATTAAGGATCGGGTTTTCATCAAAGTGGTGAGTGTGACTCCCCATGATTATCGGAGATCGTAATATGAAAGAATATTCAAAGGCCACTAAACGTATTGATGTGTCTGTGGGAGAATCTGTTAAAATCATACGACAGATGCAGGAACTCAGTCAAAATGAACTTTCCAGAATGACCGGAATTCCTCAGTCAACCCTCTCGGCCATTGAAAACGACAGAGTTCAACTGGGTGTGGAAAGAGCAAAGGTTCTGGCACGGGCACTCAGTTGTCACCCAGCTGTGCTGATATTTCCCGGATGGGATATCGAACAGGAATCTGCCGCCTGAGAGACTGCCATTGTCCGCTCCTCAGCAGCGGAATATCTGACCTTTGTTGCATCCACCGGCAAAAACTACAATACCAAACACTATAAGCTCTCGGCTATTATCGCTGTCGGATAAAATTTTACGAGCTGACAAAATTTTACAAATTGTAAAATATATTTGACAAAAATGCTGCTTAACAAACCGGTATCTACTGAAAGAGGGACTCTTTTTGATTCAGGAAAATTCGGAGAATACATGGAAGTGGAGGCCGGATGCTTCTGCA
>JAWOER010000270.1:0-3412 GCA_046482655.1 Candidatus Delongbacteria bacterium
TCAGATCGAAAATGTGTGAATGTATTTTTTGTGCAACGATCACATCGAGGCCGGTACTTGGTTCATCAAGAATAAGTACAGGAGGGTCATGGACGATCGTTCTTGCCACAGATGTTATCTGTTTCATTCCGGTGGAAAGTTTTTCTGAATATGTGTCTGCATACTCCTGAATACCGAATCGTTTAATAAGCATTTCGACTCTTAGTGAGAGATCTTTTTTGGGATAATCATTAAGCTCTGCAAAATATGTGATTATCTCCCTTGGAGAAAGTCGGGGATACAGAGCAGTATTCGAAGAAAGATAGCCTATTGACCGACGCACACTTCTCGGTTCCTTCAATGTGTCATAACCGTCAATAGTAATTGAACCTGATTTTGGCTTCATAATTGTCGCCATCATTCTCAGCGTAGTTGTTTTACCTGCGCCGTTCGGACCCAAAAGACCGAATACCTCTCCCGAATATGCTTTAAAGCTCAGGTCGTCGACCGCCTTTACGGTACCTCTATGCTGGTCGTAAAAATCCTTGCACAGATTTTTAATAATTATTTTTTCTTCCATCTCTTTATCTTGTTTTTAATTTTTTTTGACAGTGAAGTGTTCGAGTATCCCAGGAGTACCTCTTCTTCCAGCAGGAAGGGCAGGATGTATTTGTAGGCAATAAATATCCAAAAGACAGAAAAGAGCAAAGTTTCTGAAAGAAAAAGGATATTAAGATCACCGGAGACAATGAGCTTTATAGAAAATACAACATTCAGAACGGGAGTGGCAGCGATCAGTAAATTTGGTTCGATCGCAGGTATGATAATAACAAGAGGCAGATATGTTATTAGCGCCATAAAGGGGGAAACCATGACATTTCCCTCCTTTCTTTTTGAGGCAAAACCAGCTGCCGCAACGAAGATCAGAGATGTGAAGAATGCGGTGAGTGTAAGAGATATGAATGAAAAGGTAAGAGTTTCAAAATTTAATATCCTCTGCCAGTCAAATTCCGAAATACCGATATCGATCCTGCTAAAAAAGATGCTGAAAAGCTGCATCATAAATATCATTAATAGTGAAAAGTTCAAAATTCCGGCCATAAGACCGTATATAGTCACCGACACAAATTTTGAAACAATAATTTTTTTTCGGCTTATCGGAAGAGTCAGAGTGGTCTCGGCAGTCTTATCTTCGCTGTGTCCGGATGTAAGCTCAACTGATGCCGCAACGCATGATCCTACTATGGATATGATCGAAAATAAAGGTATTAAAAGGGAGAATATTTTTATTAGAGCTTCATCATCTCCTTCAATATTTTCTGCTTTAAGACTGTAAACTTCAAAATATTTCTCATTGTATTCTCTTTTTTCTATGAGCTCTTTGAGCCGGTCCTTATAGTATTCGGTCAGCACGGTTTTTATTTTGGGAAAAACATCTTTATGTGCGGCTTTGGAACTGTCAAGTCTGACATTGAATTTCGGCAGTCCGTTTAAAGATCCGACCTGTAAAAAAAATGCACTCTTTTCTCCGGTAAATTTATCGGATTCTAAAAGTGTTACATTATCAATTGTAAGTAGTGAATCTTTTACGCTTTGAAAATCCGGCTCCTCTATCCGGCAGTATAGCTCTACCGTTCTGCTTTCAGAAAATCCTTTTTTAAGCATGATAAATTGAGTTATTCCCCAGTAAATAAGCGGATAGAAAATTATCGGGACAAGAACGACCATGAGTCCGAGCATTCTGTTCCTTAAAAGGTCTTTCAGGTATATTTGGATCAGAATTTTCATCGTTTTTTTGCTCAATGATAATTAAGTTAGTTGTAATTGTCAATGCAATAATTTGCTATTATTTCGGAAGGTCTATTTGTAGAGCTGAAGGGTAAATGCCGATATTTGGAATAATTATCCACAAAGTTCTGTACGATCGAGGGGTCTAATTTTGAAACTACAGCGTTTATGTCTATGCCTTCATTTCTTTCTGTCACATTTCTGAAGATAATAACAGGCTTACCAAGATAGGAACATTCCTCCTGATTACTTCCTCCGTCAGAAATTACGAATTCGGAATTTTCTATCAGTTTTATGAATCTGAAATAATCATAGCGGGGCCTGAGTTCAATATTATTATTGCGTCTCAGTTTGTCCAGAAGAGAAAATTCAAGCATTTTCTTTTCTGTTATCTTGTGCAGTATAAAAATTATCTTAATTTTTTTCGATATTTTTATCAGCAGATCAGTTATTTTATTTAGTGTTGTCTCATTTTTAATATTTTCGTACCGGTGCAGGGTTGCAACTGCATATTTATTTTCAGGTATATCGACATCTGTGATCTTTTTTAGGCCGGGCATACAGTATCTGAGGGAATCATAAAGGGTGTTCATTTCCGTATTTATTTTTTTCCCTTTATGTTTTTCCAGATTCTTTGTCGCTGCTTTGCCCGGACAGAACATTATATCTGAAAGCCTGAAGCTGAGCAGACGGAAAATTTCCTCGGGAAAAGGCTGGAAAAGATTAAAAGATCTGAGTCCGGATTCTACATGACCGACCTTTAGGCCGGACAGCTTTCCCGCCAGTGCACCGAGTACTGTGCTCAGCGTGTCGCCGTGAACAAGAACTATTCCCCCTTTATCATTTCTGAATATCTTTTTTTTGTTGAACATAATTTTTAAGAGAATGCCGACAGACCACAAAACCATGGAAAATACGGAATTAATATCTTTTCCGCTGTAGAGGCAAATGTCCGGTCCCTTGATATTAAAATTATCCAGTATATCCTTTATAGTCTCTTTATGCTGGCCGGTGGAGATGTAATTGTAATCCACGCTCTTTTGTGAAAATTCTTTCATCACCGGTGCCATTTTTATCAGTTGAGCTTTTGTACCTATAAAGATATGGATCATTCTATTTAATCCTCTTCAACTTTATCATATCTGAGGGTGGATATCTGTTCGGAAAGAAGACCGATAAGGAATATTATCACTCCCACGCTAATCAAGAAAATTGAGAACTGTGTGTATCTTGCTCCAAGGATAAATATTTTATAGAACATATGGACAACTCCTCCTCCTATGAACACTAAACTTATCGGTAGGAACACTTTGAGAGGGGAGAAGAGAAGCGCAATTTTTACTATTATGAGAAGGAAACGGAATCCGTCGCGCAGTATCCTGATCTTGCTTTTACCTATCCTTTTTTTAACTCTTATGGGAATATATTTGAGGTTATAACCTGCTTTTATTATGGCAAGGGTCGATGTGGTCGGATAGGAAAATCGAAAACGCTTTAAAAGAAGCAAATTCAAAGCTTGAAGAGGCCCAGAAAGCGAAAGATAATCTTGATACAATAGAAAAGGACCTTCAGACAAAGGCTAAAGAAGCTGAAGACAAGCTTTCTGAAGCAGAAAAGGCAAAAAAAGAAGCTGATAATTTAAAAC
>JAWOER010000102.1:0-6503 GCA_046482655.1 Candidatus Delongbacteria bacterium
TTTTGTTATTGCTCCGGCCCTGATGAGCGCGGGCATCAAAGGCATCCTTGCGGTGGGCACGGATCTTTTTCATATCTTCGCCAAGGCCATAATGGGCAGCGTAATCCACCGCAAATTGGGGAATGTATCTGTTCCGCTTGCTGTTGTCTTTTTGATAGGCGCCGTCATAGGGGCCACGGTAGGCGGAATGATCAACCGCATCTTGTATGAAATAAACCCGGTGATGAGCGACGCCTTTATTCCGTTTATGGCGAGAACGGAGCAGTGCATTTTAACAGGGGGCAGACCCCCGAGTTCATTAGCGGCTTTTGATGTACCCATCTTTTTTACTTCGTCAATATGTTTACCCTTAACCATTTCTGTAGCTATGGAAGCAGTAGCAATATTTGAGGCACATCCGTAAGATTTAAATTTTATATCTTCTATAATGAGTGTGTCTGGGTTTATCTTTAATGTATAGTTGACCATGTCCCCGCATGCCGGACTGCCCTCTGTAGCCTCTGCATCAGCATTCTCTAATGCGCCTATATTTCTCGGTTTGGTAAAATGATCGATGGTCTTTTCCGTATATTTTAGTGCCATAATATAACTCCTTATTTCTTTTTATAGAATGTTTTCGCGTCTTTATTGACCAGCTCGCTGTGTTCTTCGGGAACAAATGAGCTCATTTTCCTTAAGGTATCTACGACCTCTTTTACATTTTTTATCGTAAAGTCGATCTCCTCTTCAGTATTGTATTTGGAAAGAGTGAATCTGATCGAACCGTGTGCCTGTTCGTGTTTTAGACCGATCGCAGTAAGTACATGGGAAGGCTCGAGTGTTTTGGAAGAACAGGCGGAACCCGAGGAAACGCAGATGCCTTTTAATGAGAGATGGAGCATAATAGCCTCACCCTCTATATACTGAAAAGTTATGTCCGCATTATGAGGCAGCCTTCTGTCCAGTGTCGGTCCTTTCGGGCCGTTATAAGTAATATGCTCTATGTCTGAAAGTCCTTCTGCAAGTCTGTCCCGCAAATAGATCAGTTTTTTATTGTTGATCTCCATATCCCGGTAAGCGATCTCTGCCGATCTGGCGAAACCCATTATCCCCGGTATGTTTTCGGTGCCGGGTCTGATCCCGAACTCGTGCGCGCCCCCGTCCATTAATTTTTTGATCTTGGTACCTTTTTTTAAATAAAGAGCTCCGACGCCTTTCGGGCCGTGGTTCTTGTGGGCATTTATAGTCATCAGATCAATATTTTCCTTTTTCACATCTATCTTCAGTTTGCCGAAAACCTGGGCTGCGTCTGTGTGAAAAAGAACACCCTTCTCTCTGCAAATAGCACCGATCTCTTCAATATTCTGTATGGTCCCGATCTCATAGTTGCCATAAATAACAGAAACCAGAACAGTTGTAACCTTAAATTTTTTCTTCAGATCTTCAATATCAATAAAGCCTTCATTGTTTACCTTTACCTCGTCCACTTTGTAGCCTTCATTTCTCAATTTTTTTGCGGCTGCTCTGACCGATGCATGCTCGATCGAGGATATGATCATATGATTACCTTTATTCCTCATATATTCACTGACACCCTTGATCGCCATGTTATTCGCTTCGGTCGCTCCCGATGTAAATACTATTTCTTCGGAATCTGCATTCACAAGCTTTGCAATGGTCTCTCTCGCATTTGACAGATATTCTTCGGCCTGCATTCCAAGTTCATGCAGAGAAACAGGGTTACCGTAAAATTCTGTGTAAAAGGGTTTCATATAATCTAAGACTTCATCGTCTATTCTTGTGGCATCCCCGTTATCGAGATATATTATTTTATTTGTCATTTACTTCTCCGCTAATTATTAAAGTCTCTAAGCAATCTAAATTAAGATCATACCTGTGTGTTATGATTAAAAACATTATCACAAAAATAGTTTCTCCATTATTTTGTAGTACAGGTCTAAAAATCTTTCTCCCCATAAGATCGACAGCATTATCCCTGCCGCAAGGAAGGGCCCGAATGCAAGCCGCTGTTTAAAAAAACACGATCTGAACAGTGCTATATTCAAAATGTTTTTAACCGCCGCTGAGGACGGATCGTTACTTTTAAGATGAAAGTCAAGTTCTCTTAATTTTTGTCTGCTTTCTTCAAAAAAGAAATCTTTGAAATAGACGAGGCTGAGGTCCGAGAGATATTTCTGCTTTAACTCACTGTTGTTCAAAATGCCGGAGGATTCTATCATATTTACCCCGGCCTTTTGTTCTGCGACAAATCCGTTGAACTGAAAATACCTGTTGTATTGTAAAAAAAGATCGAGTTTTTCTTTGTCGGAACAGTCACTGTTCAATATCTCTGATAATTTATTAAGGTCGTCAGTTTCGTTCTTTTTTAGGATAATCTTTTTATTCTCTGTCAGAAAATCACTCAATTTTTCCAGTCCCGCCTCATTTGAATGTTTATATAAAAATGAGAAATTGTCCGGAGCAGAATCATAACCGATCATATCACCTGAGCATACATTTCTTATCTCAGAAACATTTAACGCCTTTTTTTCGTTTACCCTTTTTAAAAACAGCGAGGCTGTTTCGGGATCGTTTACAGCGGAGAAGCGGAAAAATATATTCAGTAATGAACCGGCGGTAAGCTCTGTATTTTTGCGCGGCTCAAGTAATTTCTGTTTTTCCTCGTTATACGCTTTATCACACTTGAGGCTGTGATATAGCTGCATTTTTAAACCGGTGATCTCGGCTTTTTCATTAATATCTTCTAATTCGGAAGATATCATTTTCAGGGCTTTGTTAAAATAGAACAGAGTGTCTTTTCTTTTATTCAAAAGATTTATTATTGAAGGCACAGAATATGATAATACGGCCAGAAAAGAACCCAGAATAAAAGCTGTAAATGTGAGTTTGGGTCCCATTAAAAGCCCCGCAGAAGCGAAAAGGTAAAGGTCTCCGGTTCCCACCGCATCCTGTTTGTAGATCAATTTTCCCGTGATCTGGATTAGGTACAAAATTCCGAAACCTGTCAGAGCTCCCAAAAAAGATCCCAGAAGGCTGATATTTAAAAGACCGTCAATAAAAAAATTTAAAATAACACCTAGAGCTGCAACAATAAAAAGGGCCATATTCAGACCGTAGGGAATGCTGAATGTCTGGTAATCAATTACCGCTATACAAAAAAGGATATAGGATAGCGGGATCAGAATTAAAAGGCTGATATCGGGGCCGGTATAAAGAAAAAGTCCCAGCGTCATCATGCCTACAGCGAGCTCAATAACAGGGTATTTTGCAGGGATATTCTTTCCGCAGGAAGAACATTTGCCTTTTAAAAATATCCAGCTGAAAACGGGGATGTTCTCGTACCATCTGATCATGTGACCGCACTGAGGACAGGATGAGGGAGGGTTTATAAGAGACATTCCTTCCGGCACTCTATAAATAACAACATTCAAAAAAGAACCGAAGATCATTCCGAAAATAAGATAAACATACCATGAGGAAAAAAATATTCTGAAAGTCTCAGAGATCAATTTATACTCCATTTTATCAGTGTTGAAATTTAATCAAAAAGAGCGCTAAATACAAGAAATGCTTTTATAAAACATTTTTTTCTTTTGAATAATCATTTTTTGTTCGTATTTTACCTGCAGGGAATAAAAGATGAAAGATAAAAAGAAGAGCATACTGGTTGTTGATGATTCGGTAATAAATATTCAGGTAATAGCCAATTTTTTGCAGGCAGAGGGCTATGATCTGAAATTTGCAACGGATGACAAAGAGGCAATGCAGATATTAAAAAATCATGATCCCGACCTCATTCTTCTCGATATTGTTATGCCCGGAATTGACGGATTCGAGATATGCAAAAAATTAAGTTCAGATCCCGCATACAGAGATATTCCGATCCTGTTCCTGACGGTAAAAACAGATCCCGAAAGTATCGTTAAAGGGTTTGAGAGCGGTGCTGTTGATTATATTACAAAACCTTTTCAGCCCTACGAGCTTTTAGCAAGGATAAGGACTCATTTAAGACTGAGGTCTGTCCAGTTCCAGTTAAAAGAGAATAATATCAGACTTATGGAGGAAATTTCTTTTAGAGAAAAGATACAAAGGCAGTTAAAGAATCTGAATGCGGAACTGGAATACAAAATAAGAGACAGAACAAAGCATATTTATAAACTGGCGGGAATGATCGATAATATTGGCTATTTGAGTGTAAATAACAATAAGGGCTATGAGCCTGTCAGGATCGATATTACAGTAAAAGAAGCGGTCAAGGTCCTCAAAACTTTTATTCCGTCTTCGGTAGAAATAATATGCAATATAATGAATACGGCGACCATATCGGCAGGTCATGACCTGATGCACCGAATAATCATGGGCCTGTGTATAAATTCATACGAAGCACTGGAGAATGAGCGAGGGTATATCAGAATAAAGCTTCTGACAGAAAATGATCATATGAAACTGTCGATCGAAGACAACGGCAGAAAGTTTTTTGAAAATTCACTTAAGCGGACCGGACCGGGGCTTGTTATTGTAAAAAGACTTGTGAATGAACTGAACGGCAAATTTGAACTTTACACAAATAAGGGGATAACCCGTTTTACTGTGTATCTGCCGTGTATCGACAGCTAAAAAAATCGTTGACAACAGCACTAATATTTGTTTAAATTACAGTCAGGATTATTATTGGCGGAAAAAAGTCATGAAAACTGCGGCAGATCTGCGTACAGAAGAATTTTTTTTATACAACGGCTTTGTCCATAAAGTTATAGAAAAAGACAAGGTCAGTTCTTCCGTGCCGGACGGCACGGTCAGGATCAGGACATTTAATTTTGACACAGGAGAGACAGCAACAGCAGAGATAGACCGTGACCGGCGGGTAAAAACTTCTAAGCTGACAGAAAAAGAGTTGAGACTAAAGGAAAGAAAAAAAAATTCTCTGCTTTTTGCTGACGAGGAAAATGATGAAGAGATAGAGGTCGATGCTTCACTGCTGGGACAGAACAATGTGTATCTTCAGGGAAAATGCGCAGTATCGGGCCTTTTTTACAAAGACATGTTCGTAGGTGTGGATCTTCCCAAAGTTATGTCGATGACAGTTGAATCGACAGAAGATACAGAAAAAAAAGGACCTGTCACGGATTATGTCAAGGACGCGCGCCTGAGCAACGGCTGTGTTATAAAAGTGCCATCTTTTATAAAGAACGGTGATCATGTTCTTATCTATTTGGATAACGGTGAATATATACGCCGGGACGAATAGTTTTTTGATTTATATGAAATTTTCCACATAAAAATTTTATTTTTTTTGAGACGATTAATGTGTTATATTGAACAAAATCGTTAAATTGCTTAGAGGAATTACTATGGAAAAACTATTACTGCTCGGAGATGAGGCTCTTGCTAAAGGGGCGATAGATGCCGGTATGTCGGGAATGTATGCATATCCGGGAACTCCTTCCACCGAGATAATGGAGTATGTACAAAGGTCAAAGGAGGCCGCACAAAAAAACATTCACAGAAAATGGTCGGCGAACGAGAAAACCGCGGCGGAAGCTGCTTTGGGCATGTCGTATGCGGGTAAAAGATCAATGTGCGCAATGAAACATGTCGGGCTCAATGTTGCCGCAGACTGTTTTATGAATTCTGCGATCACCGGAGCCAACGGGGGTACGATCGTGGCTGTTGCCGACGATCCTTCCATGCATTCTTCCCAAAATGAACAGGATTCCAGGAATTACGGTAAATTTGCAATGATGCCCATGCTGGAACCCTCTGACCAGCAGGAATGCTATGATATGGCATTCTATGCTTTTGAGATGAGTGAAAAATACCGGATACCTTTACTTATCCGTCTTACGACCAGACTTTCTCACTCACGGAGCGGAGTACAGCCCGGATCCCCTCTCGGTCAGAATGAATTAAAACTCCCCGAAGATAAAAGGCAGTTCGTTCTTTTGCCGGCCATTGCCAGAAAAAGGTATAAGATACTTTTAGGTAATCAGGAAAATTTTGAGTCTGAAAGTGAAAATTCACCTTTCAATAAATATATTGAAGGCGAAGACAGATCGAAAGGTATTATAGCCTGCGGAATAGCGTATAATTATCTTATGGAAAATTTTACCGAAAAAAAATGTCCCTATCCTGTAATAAAGCTAAGCCAGTATCCGATGCCGAGAAAAAAGATCGAGAAGATGGCTTCGGAATGTGAAGAGATCGTAGTACTCGAAGAAGGCGCTCCGATGGTCGAAGAAATGCTTAAGGGGTACCTGGGCAACTGCCTAAAGGTCAAAGGACGGATGGACGGTACGATACCGAGAGACGGTGAGCTGAATCCCAATCTGGTACGCAGAGCTCTCACAGGAGTGTCTGCTCAGACTCTGGATATTCCTGATATTGTGAGTCCGCGTCCCCCAAAATTCTGCAACGGCTGCGGTCATATAGACGCCTATAACGCACTCATAGAAGCATTAAAAGAATACGGGGACGGGCATGTTCTGTCCGATATAGGATGCTAT
>JAWOER010000292.1:0-2526 GCA_046482655.1 Candidatus Delongbacteria bacterium
TCCCTCTTCGTGGTCCTCTCCGTCAGAAATGATAATAAGGAGTTTATGCTTAGATTCCTCATCAGAAAAAACGGAGTTGGAAACTCTTACCGCTTCTGACAGAGATGTACCGTTCTGGGGTATCATCGATACATCCATGATATCCAAAAACATGAGAGCCGCGTCATAATCAAAAGTAAGCGGGCATTGCACATAGGCTTTGCTGGTAAAGCCCACAAGAGCAATACGGTCGCCTTCAAGTTTGTTTATAAAATTCTTTACTTCGTGCTTGGTTTTTTTTAGACGGTTCGGGAACACATCTTCTGCATACATTGATCTCGACAGGTCCACAGCGACAACAATATCTATTCCCTGCCTTTTCATTTTGACCATTTTGGTACCGATCTTAGGCCCTGCAAGTGCAAATATTATTAATGCCGCCGCGCTTATCTGGAATATTTTTTTTATCAGGATCTTTTTTCGGGAAAAATTAGGTATGATCGCGGGTGCGGTTCTTTTGGATACGATCTTGTGTATATAAAATATTCTGGACTTGAAAGCTGTAATGACAAGTATTACCAGCGGGATCAGTATCCATAAAAATCGAAGATATTCGGGCTTAAAAAATATTATTTTTTCCATTTTATTACCGTTTTTAACATAAACTTTCTGCTTATACTTAAATATAATCTGTTTTGTTCTCAAAATAAACTCGTTTTTATATTGATAAATGCCGATAATATTGCTATATTAAAGCAGCATAAACAACTTCAAAGGGAGGTATTATGAGAAGTGGTAATAAAATTTTCGGGATTTTTGTTTCAGTAGCTGTAGTTCTGCTCGCATCAGGATATTTTGAGTTAGAAGCACAGACGAATGAAGACAAGACCAGGATCGAAGGCAGATCGTTCAATGATGTTGAGAACATTGATGAGGAAGAATTCGATAAAGAAACCGGAAACACCATCGAAAAGCCGAAAAAAAGATCTGCAAGTTCAGCTGTCGAAGAAAAAAATGATCGTAGAGCAAAGATAATGCTGGAAAGAGAGTTAAAGAGACACGAAAATGAAATGAAAAAGATAAAGCTGATGAGAAGCCGTGCCAGAGAAAAACTCAAGGAATGTGAGGAACTGGAAAAAAAGGAACTTGAAAGGCATGACATTTCGGTTAGAAAAATAAAAGGTAAAAAATAGTACACCTTTAAATTAAAGATTATAGAAATCAGAGGTTACAATGGGCAAAAAGATCCTGATCATAGACGACCAGCCGGACATACTTGATGTTCTGACAGAGGTCATAGAAATTCTGGGTCACGAAGCAGTATCGGTGTGTTCGGGAAAAAGTATCGGCAGCAAGGTTGATCTGAACGATTTTGATCTTGTGATAAGCGATTATCAAATGCCTGATATGACGGGTGTGGAGATAGCAAAAAAGATCAAGGCTGAATGTCCGGAGATGAAGGTTTTTATTATATCTGGCTATCATCAGATCCTTTCTGAAAAGAAAATGGAAGAATACGGAGTAAGCGGGATATTGAACAAACCTTTCGATATTGAAGAACTAAAAAGAGTAATAAATGGATAATAACAGAGCGATGGGTATAATACCTGCCAGATACGACTCGGTCAGGCTTCCGGGCAAACCCTTAAAGCTTATCAACGGGAAAACAATGATCCTGAGAGTGGTCGAACAGGCAGAAAAGTCGAAAATGCTCAGCGGTATATTGGTAGCTACAGATGACAAGAGGATCTTTGACCATCTTACAAGTTTCGGCAAAAAAGTTGTTATGACCAAAAAAAATATAAGGACAGGCACAGACAGATGTTATGAGGCCGTAAAAGGTATCGATTGTGATATTGTGGTAAACATACAGGGGGATGAACCTCTGATAGATCCGGATCTGATTGACAGATTAATAATGTCTCTGAGGAAAGAGAAAGAGGCCGTGTGCACTACACCTGTAAGAGCTGTGAAGGAAAATGAAGAAGTAAAAGACCCCGCCTGCGTAAAAGTAGTATTCGACAGAAAAGGTTATGCTATGTATTTTTCGAGAACAGATATTCCTTATCATAAAAACGGACCTGCTTTCTATTATCAGCACATAGGTATATACGCCTACAGGGCCGATTTTCTTAAAACATTTATAAATTCGGACAGTACAATACTCGAAGTATCCGAATCACTTGAACAGCTGAGGATCCTCGAAAACGGCTATAAGATCAAGTGTGTTAAGGTCAATTATGAGTCGATCGGTGTGGACACACTCGAGGATCTGGAAAGGGTAAGGGAAAAAATTATTGTAACAGAAGGCAAAAATGAAGATACTTGACAAGATAAACTATCCGGAAGATATAAAAAAATTAGATGAACAGGAACTGGAACAGCTTGCAGCGGAGACCAGAGAATTTATAATAAAGAATGTCGATAAGACCGGTGGACATTTAGCGCCCAGTCTGGGAGTAGTAGAACTCACCATAGCGTTACTAAAAGTGTATGACCTGCCCAAAGATAAATTGATCTGGGATGTGGGTCATCAGGCCTATGCGC
>JAWOER010000293.1:0-3214 GCA_046482655.1 Candidatus Delongbacteria bacterium
CATGGCCTCATCGTGGCGACCCTGCCCCAGCAGATTGTCCACCAGCCAGAAACTGCAAAGCAGGAAGGCCCCTTCGTGACCGCTGAGGCCGTCGGGGGACTCTTCCACCTCTGTGGGCACTCAGGATATTCGATAAGAACAGCAGCAGAGATCTGAGACCTGAGTTTAAATACACTTCCACCATGCACGGGGATGAGGTCGTGGGAATGGAACTTTGTATGGAGCTGATCTATGATATAATTGACGGCTATTATGCAGAAAACGATACAATGAAATATATCGTGGAGAACACAGACCTGTACATATTACCTTTACATAATCCGGACGGAAATTATTATAACAGCAGGTATAACGCGAAAGGATATGACCTCAACAGATCTTTTCCTGAAGGGGTTTATTACGAGACCGATACAGTAAATGAGACCGAAGTGCCTGAAGTTGCAGCCATGATCGACTGGAACAAAGAGAGAAATTTTGTATTATCCGCCAACTTTCACGGAGGTGCTCTCGTCGCCAATTATCTGTACGACAAAGATTTTGGAGTGGCAAGCGGAAATTACGCGGCATGTCCCGACGATGCCCATGTCACCTGGCTTGCTTACAACTATGCTTCCAGGAACCAACCGATGTTCAGCAGCACCTCTTTTCCCGACGGTATAACCAACGGTTCGGAATGGTACTCGATCGACGGCGGAATGCAGGACTGGAACTACAGATATCATAATGATATTGATATAACCCTGGAAGTTTCAAACACTAAATGGCCCTCATATTCAACGATACCCTCGTTCTGGTCAGACAACCGCTCTTCAATGCTGTGGTATATTATGGCTGTTCACAGGGGCATAAAAGGTAAAGTTACCAGTTCTCTGACCGGTACACCGGTAGAAGCCAGAATATCGGTTGGCGGAATAGATAAAGATTACTACACTATTCCCTCCACGGGAGAGTACTACAGGATATTGAAGCCTGGGTCATACTCTTTGACTGTTGAGGCTGAAGGCTTTTCAACGGCAAGTCTTACCGATATTGTTGTTAAGGACAGCCTTGCGACCGTTCTGAATATTGAGCTTGATTCGGTCTGTAGTATAGGACAGGGGAACAGTCTGCCCCAAGGCGTCAGCCTGCATCAGAACTACCCGAACCCGTTCAATCCGGAAACGAGCATCGGTTTTACAGTAGAAAAGACATCAAATCTTTCGCTGACAGTATATAATAAAAAAGGCGAATCGGTACAGGTTCTCACAGATAAGAAACATACACCGGTGGACTATCTGTACAGGTTTAACGGAAAGAAATTTTCTGCCGGGGAGTATTATTATGAGCTTAAGGATCAAAACGGCGCTAAAGACACAAAAAAAATGTTAATGTTAAAATAAAACGGAAAAGTTATGAGTAAAAAAGAAATGTTGAAATTTGCCGGGGACCTGAAAACATTCCTCGATGATTCACCTACGCCTACACACTGTATCCTAAATGCTGAGAAGGTTCTGAAACAAAAAGGTTTTAAAAGGATCGAAGAAAGCAGGAAGTGGAACCTTAAGAAAAATGATAAATTTTATGTGGTAAGGCATAATTCTGCGCTTATCGCAGGGGTAATGGGTTCGAAAGATCCCTCACAGGCCGGATTCAGGATAATCGGCAGCCATACTGATTCGCCTTCGTTCAAGCTTAAACCCAAAGCCGCGTTCACTAAAGAGGGTTTTATCCAGCTGGCAACAGAAGTTTACGGAGGACCTCTTTTTGCAAGCTGGCTTGACAGAGAACTTTCTCTTGCGGGCAGGGTTGTGGTAAAAAAGAACAAAGGTTATGATATCAGGCTGGTCGATCTGAAAAAACCTGTTCTGATAATACCTCAGCTTGCTATCCACTATAACAGAGACGCTAATAAGGCTTTCAATCTTAATCCACAGGAAAACCTTGTGCCGGTAATGGGACTTTCCGATGAACAGGTCAATGACGATCTTATTAAGGATATTATTGCGAAAGAGCTGAAAACAGATAAGAAAAAGATAGTAAATTATGATCTTGAGCTTTATCCTGTGGAAAAAGGCGGTATTGCAGGCCTGTACAGTGATTTTTTCATGAGTAAGGGTATTGATGATAAAAGCATGGTCCATGCTTCGCTTCATTCTCTTCTGGACTCGGGCACTAACGGAGCGACAAGGGTTCTTGCCTTTTATGATAATGAAGAAGTGGGTTCATCTACAACGAACGGCGGAAAATCCTCTTTCACTCAGGATATTCTTGAAAGGCTGTGCGGATGCGACAGGGAAAAATACCTGAGAGCAGTTTCGCTTTCATTTTTCATGAGTGCGGACGGTGCCCATTCAATTCATCCGAATTATGTTTCAAAGTTCGAGAATATGAACAAAGTATGGATAAATAAAGGCCCTGTCATCAAGATAAATGCCAATACAAGTTATGCTTCCACTGTTGAATCCGGAGCTGTGTTCGAAATGATCTGTAAAGAAAAAGATGTCCCGTATCAGAAGTTCGTTAACAGGTCGGATATCAAAGGCGGAGGAACTATCGGGTCAATGATCGCGGCAAACCTCGGTATGAGAACCGTAGATGTCGGTAACGCGATATTCGGTATGCATTCTGCAAGGGAGACAGCCGGTATTAAGGACCATTACTGGATGAAAGAAGCTATGAAAGGCTTTTTAGAATATTAAAACTTCGCATTTCTGCGTCAGTATTTTTCTTTATAATGTCACTTAGGTCATCTAAGTTCCATTATTCACAAAAGTTTGCTTGAACTACTCGTTTTAATAATCTAAAACGAGATGAAAAGAATGAAGAAAGATAAAGGATCTCACAGTACTCGGATTAACCGAAAGTTTTTTTGAGTCTTTCGAGAGCTTCTATGACGATCGAGTTCGGACAGGCGAAGTTGAGTCTCATGAAGCCTTCTCCGCCCGGACCGAAGGCCGAACCGTCGTTAAGACCGAGTCGGGCTTCGTGAATCATTTTCTGTACGAGATCTTTCTGAGAAAGACCGTATTTTCTGAAATCCAGCCAGGCCAGATAGGTTGACTGCGGACGCTGCATTTTTATACCGGGCAGTTCATTCTTGAGAAAATCATCAATAATATCAATATTTTTTGTAAGATATTGCAGAAGTTCATCAAGCCATTGTCCTCCGTGACTGTATGCAGCTTCACCTGCCGTGTATCCCATCAGATTACATCCGTGTATGCCTGTGGTTGAC
>JAWOER010000001.1:0-4620 GCA_046482655.1 Candidatus Delongbacteria bacterium
GGGACAGGACATTCACCCTCTTTTCGTCCCCACGGGCAGAACTGATGACATCTCATACCCCGCCCTGAAATCCTTATCTGCACATCATCTCCGACTTGAAGAATGTCATTAATCTTTATTTTAGAAATATCCGTCCCGATCAGGGTTAAAGTTTCGGAAAAATCTCCGGGAGCGACCCTGTCAGGATCCGTGATACCGATCCTTGGACATTCCCGCTGCTTTTCAATGTTTTCGAACGAAGTTAAGGATATCTGCCGTTGACCCGGTTTATTGTATGCATCACCTTCAAGCCCGGTATCCTTTATCAAATAACCCTCTTCGATCTGATGTTTGGAACCTTTTTTAATATCTGAAATATTTATTGCGAAAATCGTTCCCTTCATACCGTTATCTCAAAAACAAATGTATTCAATTTCATCTCCGGGCTGATAATTTCTTTTATTAATGTCGGCTATCAGAAAACCGTTGGCTTTTGAAAGTGAAAAAATATCAGCCGAACCGTTGGATATTACCGGATCTACTTTAACCATTCCGTTATCATTTTTTATCAATGCAGGGTAAAAGTTCTTCCTGTTGCCTTTGTGATGAAATTCTTTCTGAATAAAACCTTTCAAATAGACGGGAAACACCTGTTTTTCACCGGTTATTTTTCTCACGGCTGTACGGACAAAAAGTTCAAAACCGACAAAATTCGATAAAGGATTTCCGGGCAGTCCGAATACCAGACAGTTATCCTTTTTACCGAAAAATACCGGTTTTCCGGGTTTAATTCTTACTTTGTGAAATAGCTTTTTTACACCGAGATCCTGCAGTATATCGGGGATCAGATCAAATTCGCCCATTGATACTCCGCCGGATATAAGAAAAATATCACTTTTAAGGCCTTCTGTAATTTTTTCGGAAAGTGCAGCTTTTTCATCTTCCGCTATACCGAGGTATTTTGTTTTAAGTCCGTATTTTTCCGACATTGCCCTCAGCATGATCCCGTTAGTATTATAGATCTGCCCGTATTTCAGATCATTTCCCGGTTCGATTATCTCTGACCCTGTGTTCAATACGGATATTTCAGGTTTTGCTGACACTTTTAACTTTGAAAAACCCGAAGCAGTTATCAAAGCTATATCCGAACTTTTGATTTTTTGTCCTTTTTTAAATATCAGATCACCCTCTTTTATGTCTTCACCTTTGTAACAGACATTTGAACCTTTTGAGGACACCTTACGAAAAGTTACATTTTTACCTTCTTTTTCTGTAGCCTCTATCATAATAACCGTATCTGTCCCTGAAGGAAGCGGTGCACCCGTCATAATGGACACGCATTCACCTTCCCCCGCTACAATTGATGATGAACCGCCTGCAGGCAATATACCCGCATTTTTATACTGACTGACCCCGTCCGAATATTTGAACGCATAACCGTCCATTGCCGATTTATTGAAAGGAGGCATATTTATCTTTGAATACATATCCTCCATACAAACAAAACCGGTAGCTTTTTCGACTGCAACATCCTTTATTTTTATATCGGGACAGTTCTCAGAAATTATTTCATATGCCTTTTCAAGTTCTATCATAATTCGCCTCTTTTAATTTTTATTTTATTCTTATATCCTGTAAACCTGACTGTTTTTAATGCGGGAATACTTTTAAGGACGATGCTTTAAAAGTGAGCCAGAACTGACTGCCTTTTTTTATCTCCAGCTCTTCTGTCGAGATTTTGGTAACAGTGCTTATCAGCTTTGTTTTATTGACGGTAAAGATTATCTCGTTCCCCGAAAGCCTGTTGATAACTTCAGTTACCGTGCCGAGATAACTGTTCCTCGCCGAAGACTCGAATTTTTCTTTCGACACTATCACATCTTCCGATTTTAGTGCAAGATAAACACTTTCGCAGGTATCGCAGTTGGCTGATAGAATAAGATCAGGGTCATTTTCTGAAGTGAACCTGCCGTCTTTGACGCTTCCGAAAAAAACATTCTCGAAACCTACAAAATCAGCCACGAATTTCGAAGTCGGATGGTTGAATATCTCGTTCGGCGTACCCCTCTGAATAAGCCTTCCGTCTTTTATCACAGCGATCCTGTCAGCAAGATAAAGAGCCTCCTCGAAATTGTGCGTTACATGAATGAATGTATTTTTATTTTTTGAATGAAGGTCTTTGAGCAGTTCAAGTATGCCTGTTCTTGTATTGGAATCAAGTGCAGCGGTAGGTTCATCAAGAAGGAAAACCTCCGGATCTGTCACGGACGCTCTCGCTATGGCCGTCCTCTGACTTTCTCCCCCCGAAAGTGTCAAAACACTTCTGTCGAGCAGGCCGGTTATCCCGAGTTTTTCGGCAGCTGAGTGAACTTTCTGACATATCTCATCTTTCTTCTTCTTTCTGACTTTGAGCCCGAAAGCAATGTTATCGAAAACATTCAGATGGGGAAAAAGCATATAATCCTGATATATAAGCGCAGATCTTTTATTGTCAATACCTTCAATGACACCGCTGTCCGGTTTGAGTAGCCCTGCAATAAGCTCAAGAATAACGGTCTTTCCAGCTCCCGACGGGCCGAGAATAACAAAATACTCTCCCCTCTCAATTTTAAGGTCAATATCTTTAAGTTTGAAATCCCCTAGGTCTATATTGAGTTTTTTTATCTCTATCATCTTCCGCTCTTACCGCTTTTATGCTCGATCATTCTTAATATTACAAATATCATCAGGCATACAGTTATTAGAAGTACAGCTGCGGGACGCGCGGAATCGAGACCGAACGACTCGTACCTGTCGTAGATCAGAACGGGAGCGACCATCGGGTGATAGGCCAAAATTACTACTGCTCCGAATTCGGATATTCCCCGTGCCCACATCATCACTGATCCGCTCAGGATCGCTTTTTTTACAAGCGGCAGAGAGATGAGCCTGAATGACTGTATATTTGAAGCACCGAGAGTGACGGCGACTTTTTCGTATCTTTCGTCGATCAGACTGAATCCCGTTTTTACATGATTGATAAGGAAAGGAACGGAAACGAAGAACATTCCTATTGAGATCGCCGCCTCCGTTCCCATCAGTGATATGCCTGTAACCTGCCCGAATAACGACCTTCTGCCGAGAACTGTCAAGAGTGCTATTCCCGCGGCAGTGTGCGGTACTATAACAGGTATGTCTATGAGACCCTCGACGATTTTCTTGCCGTAAAAGTCATATCTTGCCAGGACAAAAGAAGCGGGAACTCCTACTGCGACAGCTGCGAGCGTTGACCACAGCGATGCCCTGAGAGTCAGTACTATTGAGTTTATTACTTCGTCATCTTTTAAAACAGCGAAAAAATCCGATAGCGAAACTTTAAAGAACATTCCGGCGAGGGGCGCGGCTATCATGACAACCAAAATTATCAGAAGTATGACGAAGATCTTTTTCATTACAGAGATACTGCGGATTTTTGGAGTGCTTCAGGCAGTTTATCATACTGGGCGGACTGCGCAGGATCTATTACGGGATGACCGTTCTTTTCCATTATTTTTTGTCCTTCGGCACTTATTACAAAATCCACAAACTTGATCCCCCATTCAGGTTTTTCGGCAGTTTTGGGAACGGTGATCCCGTAAACCATGGCCGCACCTGTTACGGTCTGTATTTCTCCAGGGGTTTTTCCCGTAAGTTCTATAGAAGCTGTGGAATAGTAATCGTTGAGAGCGGCTGACCCGAGATTTATTTCGGCGGGAAGCTGTACATATTTGTAATTGTGCTGCTCAGCCACGCTCTTGTATATAAACAGATAGTCAAGTTCCCCTGCGTCAATAAGGGCAAGCAGATCGACTTCTTTAGCTCTGATGTTTTTTAGGGGACGGGTGTCCTGAAGCAGTTTGTAGAGACCGGGTTTCTGATAATATTTCTCTGCGAGCTGCCAGGTCAGTATCGTCCTGTATCCGCAGGGGTCCTTTTCGGGTTCAGAATGGCCGTACTCAACTCCCTCCGTCAAAAGTATCTGATACCAGTTTTCAGCATTGATCTCTTTTGAATACTTCGAATCGTCCTTATAAATTATTACCATCTCGTTCGTGACGAATTTCAGGCAGTAATCGGCATATTCGGGAAACATCAGAGAAGTGATGACCAACTCATCTGCAGAGGCTAAAACTTCGGCATTCTTTTTTAGATCGGTTATCTTTCTTGCACATGCTCTGCTGCCTGCAGCTTCGAGAAGTATTTATGCTGAAAGTGGAAGTATTAGTGCAAAAGATGCATCCATTATAGCACAAGGTTTATCCGAAGATGCCAGGGATGCTTCACAATTGGCACAAGGTTTAAGTGAAACTGCAAAAGATGCAGCTATTACAGCCCAAGGGTTATCTGAAGATGCAAGAGATGCATCTATTACAGCACAAGGTTTAAGTGAAACCGCAAGGGATGCCTCACAGTTGGCACAATCTGGAGCTGAAACTGCTGAAACGAACGCTTTAGGTTCAGAGAATAAAGCAGAACAGTGGGCTGAAGAATTAGAAGATGTTGAAGTTGAACCTGGTAAATTCAGTAGTATACATCATTCAGCTAAAGCAGAGGATGAAAAGATAGCTGCAATAGCTGCAAAAGATGCATCTGTAACAGCACAAGGGTTAAGTGAAAATGCAA
>JAWOER010000063.1:0-8633 GCA_046482655.1 Candidatus Delongbacteria bacterium
ATTTGGAAAATTATGCAGGTGAACAAACAAATATTAGCTCTCCCCCTCTCTTTATCAGAAAACCTTCTGTCTCAGAACCCGGAGAATTTGATATTGACAGGTATGACTTTCACTTAAGACTGCAATCACCCTGTATTGATGCGGGGGATCCAAATGAAGCCTGTTTTGAGCCGAACAGTTCAAGAGTAAATATCGGTGCCTACGGCAACACTTTTGAAGCTGCAAAAGGAACCTATACTACAGAATATCCTGCCGTAAACACAGATATTATGATAGCAGACAACACAGCGACTATTCTGGACTTTCAGGGTAAAACCGGCACCGTTGCATTCCAAGACCTTTCTATGGGTGTCAACTCCGAAGTGTATATTTCTAATCAGCAGAATACTGATTCAATAATTTTTAATAATATTTACACCCCCCCTGCCGGTAAATTCGACAACAGTTTCGTCAGGATACAGACGCTCGATGAAAATACACCGGTGCAAAATCTTGTAGTAAAGGCAATCGCAGATATAAACAACACCGACATGTATAATTTTATGCTCACTTCCTCGGGAGCCAATTCTGAAATAACAGTTAACAACTCGACATTCTTTGCAGATTATATTCCTCACAACACCACTCCATACGCAATAGATATTATTGACGGCTCAATTATAAATATTGATAATTCCAGATTTATTGATTATGAAGGCGGGATCAGAATAAATCCTTTTGCTGACCCTCTCAACAAACAGAAAGCTTCCGGAAGGCTGAGCAACAATTCGATCAGTTTTGAACCTACATCTTCTTCAAAAGATACAAAAGCGGCTAAACAGATAGGGATAGAAATTTCCGGTGCGAACATGGATGTGGAGGAAAACGAGATCGAAGGCGGAGACGAAGGTATTGTGATGAAAGCCGGTTCGAGCGGAAGAATAACGAATAACTCGATCAGCTTTGAACCTACATCTTCTACAAAGAAAGGAAACATAAAAAAGGGTATTGTCATATCAGGAAACTCCGATGCATATGAAATAGCTGAAAATGTATTTCAGAACGATGACTGGGAAAATACGAATGACATTATCGGTATCGAAATTGATAATTCAAAAGCAAAGATACTGTATAATATACTTTATTCGGGCAGCTATGACAGCGGTCCGAGAACTGGCGTAAAACTTATTTATGCCCAGGACAGCACTTCTGTTGTAAATAACACTATTTACGGCGGGTATGAAGCATTCAATAACACACCTTCAGGATCAAAGATAGATATCGTGAATAATATCTTCTGGACAGATGATTCCACCTCCGTGACAGCAGCTGTAAATGATACAACGGACCTCAGGTTCTACAACAACTGCATTATGAAAGGTTTACCTTCAGGAATAACTGGATCGAACAACTTTAATATTGATCCCGAGATCCAGCTGGCATGGGCGGAAGATTTTACATTATCTTCCACTTCTCCCTGTATAAATGCAGGCAGAATTATTGACGGAACGCATAGTTTTGCTTCTGCTAAAACCCAATACTTTTATTACGGCACAGCACCCGATATCGGAGCAGAAGAATTTTATCAGGAGCTGAAAGCTCCCGAAAACATTTCAACATCAGTATCGGGCTCGGATTTTACTTTCAGCTGGGATGCAGTGGACGGATTTAATGAATATGTAGTTTATTCCTCCGATGATCCGTACGGCACTTTTACGGTAGAGACGGTCACGACAAACTTAAGCTACACCGCTTCTCTTGATAATTCTAAGAAGTTTTACTATGTCGTTGCCAGTAACGGGTCAAAATCTCTGTTTTATACAAATAATAATTCCACAAAAAGATCCGCCACAAAAAAGACAAAAGTTGATCTGAGAACAAGATCTGAAAATTTCAGAATTAATAAAAGGGCCGCCCGGTAGGTATCTTTTTTTAATAAAAGCCCCTGCAGGGGCTTTTTTTTGTGCTTGAAATTATGCTTTGATTTTCTTAAATTTTAAGCCAACTAAACGGAGAGTGAATGTACACAGAAAAAAGACCGTGGGGCAGTTTTACTGTACTTGATGAAAGTAAAAAATACAAGGTAAAGCGAATAGAGGTCGAGCCGGGGCAAAGATTGAGTTATCAGTCTCATGAAAAACGGGACGAACTTTGGATGATCGTAGCCGGTGTAGCAGTCGTTACGATAGACGATAAAGAGACCGAAAGATCATACGGAGAGTATGTAAGGATCGATGCAAAACAAAAACACAGAATCGAGAATCAAAGCAGGGATAAAGTCGTTTTTATCGAGATACAGACAGGAAGTTATTTTGGAGAAGAAGATATTATAAGATATCTGGACGACTACAAAAGAATTTAAAATTATCTTTAAAAATTCATATTTAATTTCTTGACTATAAGGCTCAAAATAATTATTTTTACGCTCTTACGCTCCTTAAATAATTTAATGCAGATCTAAAGTGTGCATTTTGATTTCAAAGAATAATTAAAATAAATTTATAACGGAGGAAAAATGAAAGCCTATCAAGCCAAAGACATCAGAAATATCGCACTGGTCGGACACAACTCGGTCGGGAAAACGATACTGGCTGAAAGCATAGCTTTCAACACCGGGAAAATAAGCAGAATGGGTACGATAGATGACGGAACAACCATTTCTGATTATTCAGTGCCCGAGATCGAAAAACAATATTCAATAAGGTCAACACTGCTTGCAATTGACAATAACGATACCAAATATAACATCATAGACTGTCCCGGCTACGCTGATTTTGTTGGTGAAACTTACGGGGCTGTGGAAGTGGCGGATTCCGTTCTGATAGTTGCATCCGCTGCCAGCACACAGGGAACTGAAGTCGGTACAGAAACCGGTTTTGAAGTTGCAAAAAAACAAAGCAAACCTGTCGCATTTTTTCTAAATAAATGTGATTATGATAATGCCGACTACGAAAAAGTTACCCAGAATTTAAAAACATCCTTTTCCTCTTCCGTTACAGAAGTTCAGTTTCCTGTGGGAAAAGGCGATAATTTTCAGGGAATAATAGATATTTTCGACATGAAAATGTATGCTGTGGAAAACGGAAAACCCGTTGCGAAAGATATTCCTGCCGACATGCTTTCCAAAGCAGAAGAAATCAAAAACACTCTCGTGGAAAATATCGCAGGTTCAGACGAAGAACTGATGGAAAAATATTTCGAGGCGGGAGAACTTACCCCCGAGGAGTTCAACACCGGCTTCAAGAAAGCTTTTGCGGAAGGATCTCTTTTTCCTGTATTCTGCGGAAGTGCGATCAAGAGCGTAGGAATCCATTCTCTTATGGATAAATTTAAGCATATCTTTCTTTCTCCCGCAGACTCGAAAACAACCGTGATCGAAGATGAAGAGGAAAAAGAGATAGAGACTGACGAAAACAAACCTTTCAGTGCATTCGTTTTTAAAACCGTCGCAGAATATCATGTCGGAGATATGACCTTTTTTAAAGTGATAACAGGCAAACTTACCGCAGGAAGTGATATCAAGAACTGCGACAAAAGTGAGAGAATAGGTCAGATCAACTTTGTGATGGGAAAAACCAGACAGGAAACAACAGATGTCCATGCCGGAGATATCGGTGCGGTCGTCAAACTGAAATATACCAAGACCAATGACACACTGTCAGACAAATCCGTAAAGTATATTATCAAACCTATCGATATTCCCAAACCTCTAATGTGGGAAGCAGTAAGAACAAAAGATAAAAAAGACGATGCCAAAATTGGTCAGGCACTTGCCGCTCTGGCAAACGAAGACCCCACATTCGGCTATACAATAAATCCCGAGCTTCACCAAACCATTATTCACGGTCAGGGAATGAAACATATCGAAACTATGATCGAAAAACTTAAAGAAAGATTCAATATAGAGATCGATGTTACAGAGCCCAAGATACCATACAGAGAGACAATAACTTCAAAAGCGGAAGGCTCCTACAGACACAAGAAACAGTCGGGCGGTAAAGGTCAGTTCGGAGAGGTACATATGAGGCTCAGACCCAGAGCTAGAGGAGAAGGATACAATTTTGTAGATTCCATCGTCGGCGGTTCAATCCCCTCAAGATTTATTCCGGCAGTCGAAAAAGGAATTAATGAAACTCTTGTTGACGGTGTTATCGCCGGATCACAGGTCGTTGATCTGGAGGCGGAGCTTTTTTACGGTAAGTTCCACGATGTGGATTCTTCCGAAATGGCCTTCAAAATAGCTTCGAGAATGTGTTTTAAGGATCTTTTTAAAAAAGCCAATCCTATCTTGCTCGAGCCCATCTACACTATAAAAGTAACAGTACCCGAAGCATATACCGGTGATGTCATGGGCGATATATCATCCAAAAGAGGAAGACCGGAGGGAATGGAATCAAAAGGCGGCAAACAGCTTATTACTGCTAAAGTACCTTTGAGTGAACTATACAGATATGCTGTCACACTCAGAACGATGACGCAGGGAAAGGGATCTTTTGAACTGGACTTCAGTCACTACGAAGTTGTTCCTTTCGATGTTCAGCAAAAGATCGTGGAAAAATATGAGGCCAGCAAAGGTCAGGAAGAGGAAGAATAAAAAAGGAAAAGATATGAATATTCAGATGGTCGATATGTCCAGGCAGTATCAGGAAGTTAAAAATAAGATCGAACCGAAAGTAATTCAAATTCTCGAAAGCGGCCAATATATAAACGGTCCGGAAGTTAAAGGGTTTGAAGAAAAAGCGGCGACTTATACAGGGGTCAGGCATGCAATTGGTTGTGCGAACGGAACTGATGCACTTCAGATAGCCATGATGTCACTCGGCATAGGCCCCGGCGATGAGGTAATTACAACACCATTCACTTTTATAGCAACCGCCGAAACCATCAAAATCATTGGTGCCGTTCCTGTTTTCGTAGATATAGATCCCGAAACATATAATATAGATCCCGAAAAGATCGAAGCTGCAATAACAGCCAAAACAAAAGCTGTAATCCCCGTTCATCTTTACGGGCAGGCGGCAGACATGGACAGAATTAATAAAATTGCGAAAGACCGCTGCATAAGAGTTATAGAAGATAATGCTCAGGGCCTCGGGGCAAAATATAAAGGCAAGATGCTCGGCTCATTATCTGATATCGCTACTGTAAGCTTCTATCCTGCAAAAAATCTGGGCGCCGCTGGTGATGCCGGTCTCATGTTGACGGACAATGACAAATTAGCTGAAACAGCGAGAATGACAGCTAATCATGGACAAAATGAACGGTATAAACACAGTATTATAGGCATAAATTCGAGACTTGATGCAATCCAGGCGGCAATACTCAATATTAAAATGGAAAAACTTGACGAATGGAATGAAAAAAGAAGATATGCTGCAGACAGATACAAGAACAATCTGAAAGATACTGTGATCATACCGTTTGAACATCCCGAAAATCACCATATTTACCATCAGTATTCTATTCAGGTAAAAAGAAGAGATGATCTTCAAAAATATCTTGCAGAGTACAATATACCCTCCGCCATACATTATCCGATACCTCTTCACCTTCAAAAGGCTTTTGAAGGATTAAAGCTGGAAAAAGGTTCATTTCCTGTTTCGGAAAAGATCTCTGAAGGGATTATATCTCTGCCTATGCATCCGCATCTGAAAAACGAAGAGATCGATTTTGTTTCAGATAAAATAAAAGATTTCTACAATTAAACTCAATTTGGAGGCTTTATGTCGAATACGCTAATAAATTCAGATATCAAAGACCTGAAACTTCTGAACAAAGGAAAAGTCAGAGATATTTATCAATTCGGTGAAGACAAACTGCTCATAGTAACATCAGACAGGATCAGTGCATTTGATGTAGTTTTGGATCAGCCTGTGCCCCAAAAGGGCAAAATTCTTTCGGCTATATCCAACTTTTGGTTCGAAAAATTTAAAAATACGATAAAGAACCACATCATTTCTACGGCCCCCGAGGTTGAATTTCCCGAACTCTCTGCCTGGAAAGATCAGATTAAAGACAGGTCAATAGTTGTACACAAATGCAACCCGCTTCCTATCGAAGCTATTGTAAGAGGATATCTGGCCGGTTCGGGTCTAAAAGAATATAATAAATCCGGAACGGTTTGTGGCATAAGACTTGAACCGGGACTAAAAAATTCTTCAAAACTTCAGGAGCCTGTATTTACACCTTCGACCAAAGCTGAACAGGGATTTCACGACGAAAATATCTCTTTTGAAAAGATGAATGAGATAATAGATCCCGAACTCGCAGAAAAAGTTAAAAAGATCAGTCTCGATCTATACAAGTCGGGAAGGGATTACGCTGCTGCAAAGGGCATAATCATAGCCGACACAAAGTTCGAGTTCGGCCTTCTGGGAGATGATCTTATCCTCATTGACGAGGTGCTTACCCCTGACTCCTCCAGATTTTGGTCTGCCGAAGAATACGAGGAGGGCAAAAGTCAAAAAAGTTATGATAAACAGTATCTCAGAGATTATCTTCAGAAACTTGTTGATGAAGGAAAATGGGACAAAAATCCGCCGGCACCTGTTCTGCCGGAAGAAGTGCTTCGGACAACTGCCGATAAATACAGATCTGCCCTCAACAAATTAACGGAATAAAATGAGTTATAAAAAGAAAGGCAAAACGGCAGATATTTCGATCTCGGGTGACCTTATAAATGAAGGTTCTTCAGATTTTGTCGCGAACATGGACGAACTTATAAAGGACGGTGCTAAAAGGTTCAATATTGACCTTTCAGGAGTTAAGTTTATAGATTCTTATTCTCTTTCAATGCTGATAATATACTGTGACAAACCTGACCTTGAATTCCTGTTCAGAAATGTAAGTATCCCTGTAAAAAACATTTTTGATATAACCAGACTGGATAAAAGAGTAATATTCGAATAAATATGTTTTTATTTCACATAAATAATATCTTGACTTTGTAGCCAACCTAAAATAAATTGCAACTGCTTTTAATTTAATCAAAGGAGCTTTGTAATGACTGCAAATATCGGCATAAGACATGAAGACAAATATGAGTTTGAAAGAAGAACTCCGCTTGTTCCTTCAGATGTAAAAGAGATCCTGAATTCAAAAAAAATGAAAGTATTCGTGGAAAGATCTGAAAAAAGAATATTTACAGACGAAGAATATTTCGAAGCCGGTGCAGAACTGACAGACAGTATGGAAAAGGCTGATGTCGTTTTCGGCGTCAAAGAAGTAACGACACCCTCTTTTGAACCAAATAAAACATATGTGTTCTTTTCCCATATTATAAAGGGCCAGGATTATAACATGCCCATGCTAAAAGAGATGATCAGCAAAAAAGTTAATCTTATAGATTATGAAAAGATATCTGACACGAACAATAAAAGACTTATCTTTTTTGGAAACTTCGCAGGTCTTGCAGGAATGATCGATTCTATATGGGCTGCAGGTTTAAGGTTCGAACATCTCGGTTATAACACTCCGTTCAAAAAACTACAGCAGGCAAGAAAATATGAATCCCTAGACGATGCTAAAAAGGTCCTGAGAGAAATATCGGCCGATATTTTAGAGAACGGTCTTCCAGGAGAACTCTGCCCTCTTGTTGTCGGATTTACGGGCTACGGCAATGTTTCAAAAGGTGCTCAGGAAATTTTGGATATACTCCCGGTTGAAGAGATTACTCCGGACATGTTAAAGGATCTGAAAAAATCTGAATATTCGAATAAAAAAATATATAAAGTGATATTTAAGGAGCAGGACATTTCCAGACAGAAAGAAAACAAGCTCTTCGATCTGAACCATTATTACAATAACCCCGGTGAATACGAAAGTATTTTTGAGCAGTACATACCTTACATGACCATACTTATGAACTGTATGTACTGGTCGCCCGAGTATCCGAGAATAGTTACAAAAGAATATCTTGCTAAAAATTATGACAATAATTTCAAACTGAAAGTTATAGGGGACATTACCTGCGATGTACACGGCTCTGTCGAGTGCACCGAGAAAGGGGCGCCTATTGATGATCCGATCTTTGTTTACAATACGGATACCGGAACTATCCGGAGCGGTTACGAAGGAGGGGGACTGCTTATGATGACTGTGGACATTCTTCCCAGCGAGCTTCCGAGAGAATCCTCAGAGTTCTTCAGCTCTGCATTAACCCCTTTTGTTATTTCTATAGCTGAATGTGATTTTACAAAACCTTTTGGAGAGATCAGTCTTCCTCCCGAAATAAAAAAAGCTCTTATTTTACTCAACGGGAAATTCACTCCCGGATACGAATACATACAAAACTATATTAAATAAACGGAGAAAAAAAATGAAAAAAGTACTTATCTTGGGTGCAGGAATGGTCGTAAAACCCATCGTCCGCTATCTCTTAGAAAGAGAGATATTCGTGACAGTGGCAACAAGGACAAAATCAAAAGCAGTGGCGATGATAGACAATCATCCCAACGGAACTGCAGTTGAATGGACAGTAGATGACAAAACAAAACTTGAAGAAATGATCAAAGATCATAATATTACTGTCAGTCTTCTGCCCTACGCTCATCATGTAACGGTTGCCGAATTATGTATTAAACACAAAAAAAATATGGTCACTACCTCCTATGTTAAGCCTGAAATGAAGGCTCTTGACAAAGCTGCCAAAGATG
>JAWOER010000076.1:0-3377 GCA_046482655.1 Candidatus Delongbacteria bacterium
GATCTTTGCCTAAAAAAATTTCCTGATCTTCCCGTGCACATTTCCACCCAGTTCTCTGCAATGAACTTCCGTACGGTCAATTTTCTGCATAGGATGGGAGCAAAAAGAATAATACTGCCCAGGGAACTCTCTATGGAAGAAATAAAAGAGATCCGGACCAATACAAAAGCAGAACTCGAGATGTTCGTTCACGGGGCTATGTGCATGGCTTATTCGGGAAGATGTATGCTGAGCTATCACACAAAGAACAGAGACGCGAACAGAGGCGAATGCAATCAGACATGCAGATTCAAATACGATATCGCTTCCGCTGATATCCCCGAAGGATTTTATATAGAAGAAGAGACAGAAAAAGGTACATATTTTTTTAATTCGAAGGATCTGTGCCTTATAGAACATATCCCCGAAATTATTGAGTCGGGAATCAGTTCTGTTAAGATCGAAGGCAGGATGAAAACTCAGGCTTATCTTTCTACAGTTGTTAAAACATACAGAGAAGCAATAGATCTTTATTACAGAAACCGCAATGCATACACAACTGATCCCCAATGGATGATGGAATTAAAAAAAGTTTCCAACAGAGGCTATACGACTTTCAGATTCACAGACCCCTCAGTTCCGGCCGATCAGAATTACGGCTCCGGCAAGGCGGAAAGCACCCACGATATAATCGGTACGGTCAAGGAAATAATAAATAAAAAATACATTGTCATCGAAGTAAAGAACGCATTTTGTCCCGGGGATGAGGCAGAGATACTTATACCGGGAAAAAGGACACTGAATATAATTATAGATCAAATTCTAAATGCGGCGGGAGAAACAGTGACCAGGACCAATCCGAATCAGATAGTACTCATCAGGCATTATAAGTCAGTTGTTCCCGGATCGATAATAAGAATAAAAAAATGAAAAATTCAACTACTGTACAGACTAAAGGCATTGTGCTTAAAAATTCCAGAATAAGGGATAATTCGGCAGATATTGCCGTCATAACACCCGGTATGGGTATTATTGAATTCTCAAAATTCGGATATAATTCTAAAAAAAACGATTTCCGGCCGCTTCTTCAGCCGATAAATCTGTTGGACCTTAAATTTGACCGTCAGAAAAACAGACTCAGTATCACCGATGTTTCCCTTATCTGCAACTATACTTCGCTAAAATCAGACTACGGAAAGATCCAGGCTGTTATGAGTATCTTTAAAAGTATTCTGTCCTCTAATACATTTGACGACAAAGATTACGATCTGATCTACCTGCTTATAAAAAGAATGTGCAGTTCGTTTGAAGAGAACGATATGTGTTTAGTCACCGCATCTGTCTATTTTTATTTTCAGCTTGCATGGTGCATGGGAATTTCATTCAGCTTTAAAGACGATCCAGATAACGGCCATAATTATCTTCAGACAGAGAACGGACTTTTTTTTAAAAAAGGGACCCTTTTGGAAAAAGACACGGCATACAGGCTGTCAGATCACCTGTATGAGCAGATGAAAAAATTTCAGGATCTGAAATTTGCGCAAATCCACAAATTGGATTACATTACATTAAAAGAATTCAATGAATTCAGAGAAATGTTCAGAAGGTACACCGGATATCACTTAAACCGCCCCTTCTATATTTCTGCACTTGAAATTTCGGAGGAATGATGTTTTTTGCAAAAAAAGATAAATTCGAAACCAAAGAAACAGAATATCTGGAAAGAAAGTCTGAACAAAAAGAGATCAACGATCCTTTAAAGATCATACTGGAATTTCTCAAAGAAAAAAAATTCCTTGAGCAATTTACAGACTTTAATGATATTTCGAAAGTAAAATGGAACTTCGGCAGTCTCGGGAAAAAGATGATGAACGACCTTGTATTGAGCTGGAACAACAAAACAGCAAAAAAAATGAGCAATATAAGGCCGGTGGAACAAATAACACCCCGTATCGGAACAGAGTATCTGATCGAGATATTTGCAGAAGATCATCTTAAGGCACCTTTCGGTTTCACAAGAGTATATGAGACTGCGATCGAGCCCTTTGATTCTGATAAATTCACATTTCACGGACAAAAAAGTAAAAATATCGTGCTTGAATATGCCACAATTCCCTCAACTTCGAAAGACATGCTGGTCTCCTGGCTTGAATTTGTAACAGATTTTTTTGAAAGCTCGGGTTTAAGCAGCGACGATACACAGGTCGAATATCAGCGGCTGGAGGATAATCCCGACCAGGAACACTACTTTTTTGACAGGTTCCTGATCAAAAATATTTTCCACTTCGGAACAGAGACAGTAGCAACTGTTTCCAACAAACTGGATTTTGAATTCGAAAATTATGACAAAAGATTTCCCGATGACAAAAAACAGAGTTGTTTTGTTCATGACGATCTGAGACAAAACGATTATTTTCCACATGTTATAGAGATCAGTATTAATATCGAAAGATTTATACTTGCCGTTCTTTTAAATAATTTTTCTCAGGAAAGAATTAGAACATCTCTTTTAACAAAATTAAAACTCCCGCCTTCACTTGCTCCGGTAAAATGTGTTATTTTCCCTTTAAGTATCGTAGATAAGCGTACGAAAATAGCTTCAGACAGAATATATGAAACTCTAAAGGAAAGATTTTTTGTTTCGTACGATGAAAAAGGAACTTTAGAAAAAAGAATAACAAAATATAACGAGCTCGGTGTCCCGTTCTATATTGAAACAGACCCCGACCTGGTGGACAATAATTTGTTCAGACTTCACGACAACAAGTTCAAAACCAGTTCCGAACTGGACATAAAAGATATAGTTTCCTACATCTCTTCAAAAATAAATGAATAAAAAAAGGGCAAAAATTTTTAAATTCTGCCCTCAAATCTTTTTATTACGACCACTTAATTAGTGCATCTGGTCATCATCCAGTCCGGGTTCTTTATACACAAATTTAAAATAAACGAACATAAAAATAATAATCATCACTGTTACGATCAGACTGACCTGCCAGTGAAGAGCAAGTACCTGGGCCCTTCCGATGAACAGAGCTATTCTGCCCATTACTGTTGCTCCGAACGAGGCTCCAAAGTTTATCATCAAAATAACTATACCGATCCTGGCGGTCTTACCCAAAAGACCTCTGTGCGGCTTTGAGAAAAAGAAATACATAAGTCCCGCAAAAGTACCGAATATGATCACGAACCATTTGGTTATTTCGAAAAATGTGGGCTGCTGAAAAACAGGTTTCATCATATTGGAAGCCTGAACAAAAAGCATCTGCACATTTATCGGAATAAGATAACCGGCAGAATAAGCAAAAACAAATGCGAAATAGTAGTTGGCCACCCATGATTTTGTTCTGCTGAAACGGAACAGAAGGGTCGCGCCCATTCCCAGCCAGAAAATAAAG